>NZ_JAQFUL010000033.1:0-51418 GCF_027716265.1 Bacillus cereus group sp. Bc031 | reverse complement strand
AAAGTACATTACGTGTTTTTTAGTTTGTTTGAACGAAAGTTCATTTTGTTTTCGTTCTTAAGTTGATGGGCATGTACCAATACCCCTATATCTTGTTAAAATTTTCTGATAATAAAAATATACACGAAAGCGATTACATTTTCTATATAAAATTAAAACTTTTCTGATAAAATAATATAAAAAATTGAATTATTGCAAGATTTAGATTCTATTTAGAGGAAAATAAGGAGAAACAAGGAAAAACCCTTACATATATTGTAAGGGTTAACGAAGTTCTAACCTTCTCGATAAAATTGATAAACTATAGTTTACAATAAAGTACATACAAGCTACTACTATAAACGTTGGAATCATATAATTTACATTTTGTCCGCTAATAATTTGAGCATTATGCATAAGCTCTGGGAGTGATATAACGACTGCTAGCGCTGTATCTTTCAGCAATGAAATAAACTGACTGACAAGTGGCGGGACCATTCTTCTTAATGCTTGTGGTAAAATAATGTGCCAAAGTGCTTGCACATACGTTAATCCTGAAGATCTTGCAGCCTCAATCTGTCCTTTTTCAATAGATAATAGGCCACTTCGAACAATTTCAGATATCATTGCAGCTTCAAATATTGTTAAAGCGACAATTACGGCTGTTATAATTTCTAATTTCAAGCCTGCTTCTGGAAGTGCAAAATATGTGAAAAATATAATTAAAAGTAGTGGTAAGTTTCGAATTACTTCAACGATAACTCCTAATATTTGTGAGAAGACGGGTACTTTTGTGTACCGTACAATCCCTATTACACTACCGATAATAAAGCTAAGTACAATTGCTACGAGTGCTACCTCTAATGTGATGAGTAATCCTTTTAATAAAAAGAGAATATGATCTCCTGTAATTGCTCCCTTAAAATCCATTTACACCGCCTCCTTTGCTAAGCGTTTTTCTAAATAACGCACTAGCATACTGAGCGGAATTGTTAATATTAAATAAAACATCCCGACAAATATATACACATCGAACGTAACAAACGTCTTCGTTGAAATTAAATCTCCTTGATACATTAAATCAGCACCAGCAATAATTCCGAGTATAGAAGAGTTTTTTACTAAATTGAGAAATTGATTTCCTAAAGGAGGGATTACGATTTTCATCGCCTGGGGTAAAACAATATAATACATTCCCTGTACATACGTTAATCCTGAGGAACGTGCTGCTTCCATTTGACCTTTTGCAACGGATAAAATACCAGCGCGAATGACTTCCGCAATAAACGCTGCAGTATATACGGTAAGCGTAACTGTTCCTGCTACAAAACCATTTAGAGTAATTCCTACTACAGGTAAAGCGAAATAGAATATAAATGCAATTAATACGAGCGGAATATTTCTTACAAATTCTACAATAGCAGCTCCCAACCAATTTAAAATGCGAATTGGTGCAATACGCATTACCGCCAAAATTACTCCTAAAATAAAGCTTCCTATTAATGCAAGTACACTAGACATAACTGTATACTTAAAGCCTTCTAAATACATATCAATGTTATTCGTTAATATAGAAAAATCAGGCACATATTCTCCCCTCTTTCTTTACAAGAAGAGGATGAGTACTCTCATCCTCTCACTTTTACTATTTATCACTTTACTTCTCTGGTTTCTGCCCAATCCATTTCTCATATAATTTGTCATATTCTCCGCTTGCTTTCATGTCTTTAATTAAATTATTAATCTCTTTCGTTAAATCATCTGCACCTTTTTGCACTGCGATTCCGTACGGCTCATCCGTGAAAATTTTCCCGACAACTTCATAATTCGAATCTTGTTTTGCCATACCGTAAAGAATTGCATTATCTGTCGTTAACACATCACCTTTTCCTGCTTTTAACGCTGTAAATGCCTCACTGTAATTTTCAAATTCTAATACAGTCGCTTCTGGTGATTTTTGGCGAATGTTATTTGTCGATGTTGAGCCTTTTACTGCTAACACTTTTACGCCCTTTTTCACATCATCAATACTTTTAATATCGCTTCCTTTTTTCACGAGTAACGATTGCCCTGCTTTAAAATATACATCTGAAAAATCGACCTCTTTTTTACGTTCTTCTGTAATTGTCATTGTTGCAATAATTGCATCAATGTCACCGTTTTTCAGTAGTGGAATACGCGTTTTAGATGTTACCTCTTTCAACTCTAGTTTCTTTTCATCCCCAAGAATCTTTTTCGCAAGTGCCTTTGCAACATCAACATCAAATCCTTCTACCTGCCCTGTTGAAGGGTTTTTCAATCCAAATAAGTTCGTATCATTCTTCACCCCAACTACTAACTTCCCTCGCTTCTTAATTTGTTCAACAGCACCGCCTTGCTTCGTGTTCGTTTCTTTTGCCTCATCTTTTTTACTTCCGCATCCAGCAACGACAAGTACGAATAGGCATGAAAATACGATTAATGTAAACAACTTTTTCATTTTAAGCATAAAACTCCTCCTTTAATGGTTTAACACTCGGCTTAAAAATAGACGCGCTCTTTCTTGTTCAGGACTTGCAAAAAATTGCGCCGGTGTTGTATCCTCAATGATTTTGCCATCATCCATAAATAAAATCCGATCGGCTACCTCCCGCGCGAATCCCATCTCATGCGTGACAACAACCATCGTCATCCCTTCTTTAGCTAGTGTTTTCATAACATCAAGTACTTCCCCGATCATCTCTGGATCAAGAGCAGACGTAGGCTCATCGAATAGCATAATTTCCGGCTGCATCGCAAGTCCTCTAGCAATTGCCACCCTTTGCTGTTGTCCACCAGATAATTGATGTGGATATACACTGGCCTTCTCCGGAATTCCTACTTTCTCTAAATAAAACATCGCCGTTTTCTCTGCTTCCTCTTTTGAAATTTTATTTACTTTAATAGGTGCTAGTGTAATATTTTGAAGAACCGTTTTATGTGGATATAAATAAAAATGTTGAAAGACCATTCCGATATTTCGGCGTAATTCATTCATATCTGTTTTCGCATTGTGTACCTCCGTATTTTGTACAATTAACTCTCCCTCTGTAATTGACTCTAACTGGTTTATACACCGAAGCAACGTACTTTTTCCTGATCCTGAAGGCCCAACAACTACTACCACTTCACCTTTTTTCACTTGTACATTAATATCTTTTAAAACTTGAAAGGTGCCATAATATTTATTTACGTTCCGAAACTCTATCAACATACTCACCCCTTCCCCTAACAAAGCATGTACATTCTTTTTATATTCAAAAATAGGCAAAAAAATAACTTTCAGCCTCATTTTGTCCATAAAAAAAGCAAAGGAATTTCCCCTTTGCTTTTTCATTTCTATTCCATTACGATACTTCTTCTTTCTTATCTTTTCCATATTCATGCTCCCAGAAATCAGCATTTTTAATTCCTAATGGCCCTGGATCGAATACTGGATCTTTTCCTTCTTTTTTCTGCTTTTCATAATCCTTTAATGCAACTAATGCAGGTTTTTGTAATAGTAAAATCGCAATGATATTTACCCATGCCATAATTCCTACACCGATATCGCCTAAAGCCCAAGCCGTTGCTGCTGTTTTGATACAACCGTAGAATACAGCTCCTAAAAATACAAACTTTAGTACCATAGACAGCCAAGGGCGGTCTTTATCACGATTTAAGTACGCGATATTCGTTTCTGCAATGTAGTAATACGCCATAATTGTTGTAAATGCAAAGAATAGTAATGAGATTGCAACGAAACCGTTTCCAAATCCAGGGAAAACAGATTCTACCGCTGCCTGTGTATATCCCGGCCCTGGCTGAGCACCATTTAATTTATTTACGATAAAGTTTTTTCCGCTTGCATCAAATACGTTATACATGCCTGTAATAATCATCATAAATGCTGTTGCTGAACAAACAAATAATGTATCAATGTAAACGGAAAATGCTTGCACTAAACCTTGCTTAGCTGGATGTGATACTTCAGCTGCTGCCGCTGCATGTGGCCCTGTTCCTTGCCCTGCTTCATTAGAATAAATACCTCGTTTTACTCCCCAAGAAATTGCTAAACCGATAATACCACCAAATGCTGCTTCTAATGCGAAAGCGCTTCTTATAATTAACATAAATGCTTCTGGCAATTTTTCAATATTCATAGCGACAATAACACAAGCTACTAAAATATACCCAACAGCCATAAACGGTACGACAACTTGCGCTACGTTAACAATTCGTTTTACTCCACCGAAGATGATAAGAGCCAATACAACAACTAATAAAGCCCCTGATAGAGTAGTATTAATTCCAAAAGCTGTCTCTAAACTTACAGCAATACTATTTGCTTGCACGCCTGGTAATAAAAGCCCAGTTGCAAGGATTGTCGCTGCAACGAATACTAATGCATACCATTTAACCCCTAAACCTTTTTCAATGTAATAAGCAGGTCCACCGCGAAACTGTCCTTGATGCTTTGTCTTATAGATTTGCGCGAGTGTTGATTCTACATAAGCTGATCCTGCTCCTAAAAAGGCTACTGCCCACATCCAAAATACAGCTCCTGGTCCGCCGAAGGCAACCGCTGTAGCTACCCCAGCGATATTCCCTGTCCCAACGCGCCCTGATAACGAAAGTGCTAACGCTTGGAATGAAGAAACACCAGCCTCTGATTTTTCTCCTTTAAATGTCAGCTTCACCATTTCTCCTACGTGCCTTACTTGTAAAAACCTCGTTCGAATAGAAAAATATAAACCTGCTCCTAAACATAAATAAACAAGTGCTGGACTCCAAACAATATTATTTAACCAATTTACGAAAGCTTCCAATATTCCCCCTCCTTTTTATCAAGAATATTCAAAATATATAAAAATTATAAGTGTATACCGAATCTATGACAATATTATTTTAATAAAACAAACATATTTTTGTATAAAAAAACAAAGTATATATTTGTTTTATATACTTTGTTTTGAACAGAATGTATTATATATTCACAATTGCTTCTTTTTTTATAATTCTTTCGTATAGCTCTTCTGATAACTTTCGGAAATTATCTGGCATATCTTTCCCTTTAAATTTCTTTTGGAGCGTGCCGTATAGACCTATGTCACGCAAACGTAAAAATAGTGGTAATGATTCATACCAGCTATCCGCCAGTCTGTGCTCATACTCATAGCCTTTCCGTAACACTTGTAACTGTTTACGAGCAAAGTCTGTCTTCTCTTCCGCTGTCCACGTTGTAAATAGAACAGAGTAATAAAGAACCATCGCTAAATCGTGTATAAAGTAATTATAAGCCGCATCATCAAAATCAAAGATTGTTAGCTCTTTTCCATCATAATGAAAATTACCTGGATGAATATCCCCATGCATAAGGCCGAATGTTTCTCTTTCAATTGGAAGAGCCTTTATCTCATCCATTAATACCGCAGCGATCTTTTTCACTTGATCATCTTCTAATTCATTAACAATCCCACTCTCATCTTCTTCCCACGTATCACGGTAGTCTGTTTTAGGATAATCCATTGTAAGGCGATGCAGTTGTCCAATCGCTTTTCCCCATGCTTCAAAGTAAGCGTCTCCCCAATAAGGCGATTCCGCTCCTTTTACTTGCTCACCTTTTGCATATGTAAATAAGGAAGCGAAAAAGGAAGTCCCATCCTCTGCTCTGATTTCTTCTACAAGATTTTGAGATGCTGAATAAAGGGGGCCTGCTACCTTTGCCCCATTCTCCGCAACATATCGTAAAAAATCTAGTTCAGCTTCGACTTCTTTTTTAGAACAATGAGAAGAGTGGGTTAAACGCAATACGTAATCTTCGCCACGATCACCCTTTGCCTTAAAAATATAATTTTCAAAATCTCCAAGTGGCTTTTCTTCCACTGTTACATGAAATGTCTTTGCTGCTCTTGCTAAAATTTCTTTTGTAAAAACTCGTTCTACTGCTATTTCCATATGTATCCCTCCTATATATCTTCTTAATTCGACACAAATGTGAGAAGTACTGCTATGAAATTGAATAATGCGTGGACAATCATAGCCGATAAAATAGAATTTGTTTTCTCATATAACCAAGCAAATACTACTCCACTTAAAAAGTTTACTGGTAATGTGTTATATGTTGGAATATGAACAACAGTAAATATTATGGAACTTATAAGTATACCGCCCCACATACCATACCTATCACGAAAAAATGTATAAAAAACACCTCGATATAAAATTTCTTCATAAATTGGTGATATAATTGCTGCTCCAATTACCGCGATACAGAATGAATAGATTGATTTATCATTTTGGACTGTCTCCGTCTTACTATTTTCAAAGGAAATACCCATTTTCTCCATTACCACTAATACAGCAATACTAGCTACAATTAAGAAAATAACCGCTCCAACTGTCCATAAAAGATCTTTCCATGAAAGCTTCCGAATTCCAATATCTTTCCACGAGAGTTTATATCTTTTGATACAAAAAAGATAAACTACAGTAGTAAATATCACTGCCATTATAAAGCCCATTAATACTCCAGCATATAGTGAGTTACCTATTACTTCTAAAATATATTTATAAAAAAGGGATTCGACAGTTACTGGAACAATAACAAATACAAACATAAATAAATATAAAACTTCTTTCCATCCCCACATATACCTCAAAGTCATTTATATCATCCCCTATATCCTATTTTCTATAGTATAAAAGATGACGTAACATAACTTTCAAGCTACTTTGTCAAAAATAATCCAAGCATAAATTTCTCACAAAAAGCAAAAATTAACAGAAGTAACTTTATCTAAAAGAGGTGGAAATTATGACAGAGCAAAAAGAACAACAAAAGAGTACGGATCAAAAGCATATGTTTCCATCACTTCCGGAAAACATTAATTATATCGAAAATAAGCTCTGTCATTCAGACGATATAAAAAAATTAGATCTTCCTTTCCAAAACGGCAAAGGAACAATCTTATATATCGAATCTGTAGCAGACCCGAATTTAATTCACCAATTAGCTCTTGAACCTTTATTAACTCGGTCCGATTTATCTTTAGATAAAGCTTTTGCCACATTAAGTATGAAGAAAGAAACAAATTTAAATTACGGTGTGCAACTTTTATTACAAGGCAAATCATTATATTTTCATGAACAAGTCGACAGTTTTTGTATTTTCGAAACAGCTTTATCTTTAAAGAGAGATATAGCAGAGCCTGATAATGAAGGTATTGTACGTGGACCACATACTGGTTTTGTAGAAGATTTAGCAACCAATTTAGCTTCCATTCGTAAACTCATAAAAAGTCCAAATATCGTCGTTAAATATTTCACACTTGGTGAAGAAATGCATACGAAAGTGGCAATTGCTTATATGCAAAACATAGCGAATGACGATTTAGTTACAGAAGTAAAAAGAAGGTTAGAAACGATTAAGACAGATGCACTTATGCCTCCGGGATATATACAAGAATTTATAGAGGATACGTCTTTCTCACCATTTCCGCAGCAATTAAATACAGAGCGTCCAGATAGAGTCGCAGCAAATTTAATGGAAGGACGAGTTGCTATTTTATCTGATGGAGATCCAACAGCGCTTATCGTTCCTGTTACGTTATTCGCTTTCTATCAATCACCAGATGATTATAATAACCGCTGGATTGTCGGTTCTTTCGTCCGAATGATTCGCTTAGTGAGTTTTTTGATTGCTTTTCTCTTACCAGCTATATATATCGCAACCGTAGCCTTTCATCCTGATGTATTGCCACTCGAACTTGTGTATACAATTAAAGCTTCATTAGAGAAAGTACCACTTCCTCCTATTTTTGAAGCTCTCTTAATGGAGCTAATTTTCGAGTTATTACGGGAAGCTGGTATTCGCTTGCCGAGCAGAGTTGGACAAACAATCGGTATTGTAGGCGGTTTAGTAATTGGTGATGCAATTGTAAAAGCCGGACTCGTTTCTTACACAATGATTATCGTTGTAGCTTTAACTGCAATCTCATCTTTTCTCGTTCCATCAAACGATATGAGTTCAGCAGTTCGGATTCTTCGATTTCCATTAATGCTCCTTGCTGCCCTATTCGGATATGTAGGAATATCGTTCGGTCTCATTATAACTTTCGTTCATTTATGTCAGCTTCATTCTTTTCATACACCATATCTTTCTCCTGTTGCACCAATGCGGATTAAAGATATGAAAGATTCTTTTGTCAGACTACCAATTTGGTCATTTTGGGAACGACCACATGATCCAAAACCGAAAAAAATGCAGCGCCAACATGTAACGAGAGAGGATGAGGACGGTGACAAACACGCAAAGTAAAATTTCGTTAGTTCAATTTACCTTTTTCGTTATTCAGTGCCAAATCGGAGTAGGCATACTTTCTCTACCGAACCGCCTTCACCCGATTGCTAAAGGCGGTGGGTGGATTTCTGCACTCATCGCTGGGCTTGCGATTCAGCTTATTATTTTACTTATGTGGCTTTTCTTAAAACGATTTCCTGATGCAGATATGTATGAAAGTGTTTGTATGCTATTTGGGAATAAGTTTGGAAAACTATTAGGTTTTGCTTATGTTTTTTATTTTACCCTTATTGGTATGACGGTTATGTTGAATGCTTGTAATGTCATTAAAGTGTGGATATTACAAGCAACTCCTTGGTATGCCATTCTCATACTATTTACAATAGCTTGTTGTTATGTAGCTTATAACACTTTTAAAGTCATCGTACGATTTTATGTCATGGCCTCTATTCTCATTTTACCAATGGCTCTTTTAATCGCCTTAGGACTCACGCGAGCCGATTTTTCTTATATTTTTCCAATTACAGAAGCTGGATGGTGGAATATTATTCAAGCATCTAAAGAAACAATTACAGCTATGTATGGTTTTGAAATTATTCTTATCGCTTTCCCCAAAGTAAATGGGGGTTCTATTGCAAAACTAAAGGCAATTTCTATCGCGAATGGATTTGTAACCCTTTTTTATACTTTTACTGTTTGGATTTGCTTTATCGTATTTAGTCCAAAACAAATTGAGCTTATTCCAGAACCAGTTGCTTACTTATTACGATCCTTGCATATCGGGATTATAGACCGAACTGATTTACTATTCATACCAATTTGGATGATAACAGTTGTAGCTTCTATCGCTAGTTATTACTGTGCTGCTTCTATAGGAATTGGACATATATTCAATCTTGGTAATCATAAAAAGGCTGTCCCAATCGTTGGTATTATTGCTTTTAGTATAGCCCTATTTATCGATACACCTGAAGAATTAAAAGTGATTGCAACTTTCACAGATAAGTTCACCTATATTTTCATCGTTGTCCTCCCTCTTTTATTTCTACTTTATTCAGTAATAAGAAATAAGAAAGGAGAACAGTATGTTCAAAAAAAGAGTTAAATTACTTTTTGTATTATGCACTAGTGCATTCCTTGCTGGCTGTTGGGATCAAGAACCATTAAGGGAAGCAAGGTTAGCTTATAGTATTGGATCTGATATTACGGAAGAGAATCAACTCCAGCAAACAATTGAGCTCGTAAAAAGTTCAAGCGGCGAACAATCTTCATTCGAGAATGAAATACATTCAGCAACCGGGCATAACATAAGAGATACAAGCGATGCACTGAAAAAAAATGTAACGGGAAACATTCGTTATTTCAAATATGGTGTTCAATTACTAGGAACAAAAATTTTTAAAAAAGGTATACTACCCTATTTAGATGTCAGCTTTCGGGACCCAACAAACCCAACTGCTTTAGTAAAACTTATTGCAGTAGATGGTGAAACATCTGAGATACTAGAAAAAAAGAAAGTAGGAAATTTACTAATTGGAGATTTTCTAAAGAAAAAAGTGAAAAGCTTAGAAGATATGAGTGTATTTCCAAAAGAAACTTTAGAAACAGCTGCTACAAAAATGTTAGATCCGGGTAAAGACTTTACCCTCCCTTCTATAAAAATAAAAGGACAAGAAGTAATTACAAACGGATTAGCTTTATTTAACAATGATAAATTGACCGGGCATTTACCTTTAAAACAATCTGTTTTATTCGTATTATTAACTGGAAAAATGGGAACAAGTGCCCGTATAACCCAAAAGCTTACTAGCGATGAATCCGAGAAGACATCTGACTATTTAACAATGGAAGTGAGCAATCGGAAATTAAAACGAGACTTAAAAATAACAACAGATAAAAAAGGAAATGTTTATGCTCACATTAAGCTTCAATTAAAAGTTATAGCCCTTGAAGCTCCGAGAGATAATCTTTACAAAATGGATGAAAGAAAAAAACTAAATAAGGAACTATCCAAACAGCTCACGAAAGAAGCGAAAAAAATAACGAAAAAGTTACAAAAGGCAAATTGTGATGCTTTCGGAATTGGTAGACATCTTATCGCTTATCATCCTGACCTATGGAAGAAAAAAATTGGAATAAAGATTATGCAAAAGTAAAATTTAAGCCTGAGGTAGAAGTAAGCATTTTGTATAGTGGTGTCTTAAAATAAAAGGTTGTATGCCACGCAGGCATACAACCTTTTATTTCGTATATCGATATACAATTGATTCATATGGTCTTAAGTCAAGGTTTGTAATATCCTTGCTGGAATCCTTATAATTCGACAGTAATACTTCTTGTTTCATTCCATCTAATTGAACGTGCGCTGGTATAGAGTACGTTATTTCCTCTCCATAGAAGTTATTGATAACAAGTAGCACTTCACTTTCTGTAGTACGAGTATATGCCCAAATTTTAGGATCATTTTCATCCAAAATAGCATATTCTCCTTCTGTAATTACATCATACGTTTTTCTAAGTTCTATTAACTCTTTATAATGATAAAATACAGACTCTTTATCTTCTAATGCCTTCTCTACGTTTATTTCTTTAAAGTTTTCAGCTACTGAAATCCAAGGTGTACTTGTTGTAAAGCCACTGTTCATCTCTTCATTCCACTGCATTGGAGTACGGGAGTTGTCACGAGATTTTTGTTTTAAAATCCCGATAATCTCTTCTTTTGATAATCCTTCTTCCAACTTTATATCATATATATTTAACGATTCCACATCACGATATTGTTCAATAGACTCAAAATTAGGATTCGTCATACCGATTTCTTCGCCTTGATAAATATAAGGTGTTCCTTGCAACATATGCATAGCCGTTGCTAACATTTTTGCAGATTCATTTCTATACTTCTCATCATTACCGAAGCGTGACACAATACGAGGCTGGTCATGATTACACCAGAATAACGCATTCCATCCCCCGCCCTTTTGCATTTCAATTTGCCAATTAGACATAATCTCTTTTAATTTAATAAAATCAAAATCAGCCTTCGTCCACTTATCACCATTCGGATAATCAACTTTTAAATGATGGAAACTAAACGTCATACTTAATTCATTACGCTCAGGGTTTGAATATTTAATACAATTATCAATTGTCGTAGATGACATTTCTCCAACTGTAATTACATCTTTACCTTCAAAAACATTTCGATTCATTTCTTGTAAATATTCATGAACACGTGGGCCATCTGTATAATATTTACGGCCATCGCTTGTCGCCGTACTTCCATTATCATTTAAGAACTGTTGATCTTTTGAAATTAAATTAATAACATCTAATCGGAATCCAGTTACCCCTTTATCAAGCCAAAAGCGCATCATATCATATACTTCTTCACGAAGTTTTTCATTTTCCCAGTTTAAATCTGCTTGTGTCTCATCAAATAGATGTAAATAATATTGCTCTGTCTTCTCATCATATTTCCAAGCAGACCCACCAAACTTAGATTGCCAATTATTTTTTTCATCACGCCAAATATAGTAATTACGATATGGACTATTTTTATCTTCCTTCGCTTCTTTAAACCACTTATGCTCCGTCGAACTATGATTTACAACGATATCAAGCATAATTTCAATGTTACGTGCTTTTGCTTCTTCTAAAAGCTCTTCAAACTCTTCCATCGTTCCGTAAGATGGATCAATATTGTAGTAATCACTTACATCGTATCCATTATCATTTTGTGGCGATTGGTATATCGGTGTTAACCAAATATAATCTACTCCGAGTTCTTTTAAGTAATCTAGTTTTTCTGTAACCCCTTTTATATCACCGGTTTCTTTATTGTAATAGCTATTAAAGCTCTTCGGATAAATTTGATAAACTACACTTTTATGCCAATCCTTCATGTTTAACTTCCTCCTACTTCTGTTTTACTCTTTTTGCAAATAACCACGTTAACGTGAATGGGATGACAACTGCGATAACCATTCCTACAATAAACATTGGAATCGATTTCGGAATGATAGAAATAAATGCTGGTAATCCACCAATTCCGATAGCAGGTGCTAATACACCATTTAATGTAATGAATATCGCCGCCACAGCCGATCCGATAATCGCTGCATAGAACGGGAATTTATTTCGTAAGTTTACACCAAACATAGCCGGCTCTGTGATACCGAAATATGCCGAGATTGCTGATGTCGATGCCATACTTTTATCATTTTGATTTTTAGAAATCCAGAACATCGCAAGTGCCGCACTACCTTGCGCAATGTTAGAAAGAGCAATCATTGGCCAAATGAATGTACCACCGTGTTGTGCAATTAATTGTAAATCGATAGCAATAAACATATGATGCATACCTGTAATTACAAGTGGTGCATACAATGCTCCAAATAATACCGCTCCAACTACTGGTACTGTTTCATATACACCTACTAATCCTACTGTTAATAAATCTCCAATATGACGTGTAACCGGACCAATAATCCCTAATGCTAATACACCTGTCACAACGATTGTTGTAATTGGTACAACTAATAATTGAATTGCATTTGGTACATGTTTCTTTAAAAAGATTTCTACTTTACTTAATACAAATGCTGCTACTAAAACAGGTAAAATTTGTCCTTGATATCCTACCTTCTCAATTTGGAACAGTCCTAAAATATTGAAGTACTCAATCTTTTGACCATCTAAACCAGTCGCTGCTTTTCCATAGTCCCAGGCATTTAATAAGGCTGGGTGCACAAGCATTAATCCCATAACAATCCCTAGTATTGGACTACCACCAAAACGTTTTGTTGCTGACCACCCGACAAGTGCCGGTAAGAATACGAATGCTGTATTGGCCATCATATTAATTAAATCCCAAAGCCCGCCTAAGTTTGGATACACATCTAATAAATTTTTCCCATCAAAAAATAAGTCCTTTGCGCCTAATAGATTGTTAATACCCATTAGTAAACCAGCTGTTACGATTGCTGGTAATATCGGCATAAATACATCTGAAAATACTTTTACAAACTTTTGAGCTGGATTTAACTTTTGGTTTCCAGAATCTTTTACATCAGCTACTGTCGCTTCCTTCATACCTGCAAGCGTTATCAATTCAGCATATACTCGATCCACATCTCCTGGACCAATTACAATTTGGAATACCCCAGCGTTATGAAACGCTCCCTTTACTAATGAAACAGACTGCAATTTATCGTTATCTATTTTACTTTCATCCTTTAAAGCGATACGGAGTCTCGTTACACAGTGCGCAGCTTGTTCAATATTGTCTTTCCCGCCAATATACTGCAACACTTCCTCTGCTGTTTTACGATAGTCTTTCCCCATATTCCCGTCCCTCTTTTCTTTTTTTGATACCGTTTACAATTACATATTAACTCGTATATATAAGTTAGTCAACACTCGTATATACGAGTTTGTCGTTTTTTTATAAAAAAAGAGATGAAACATTACGTTCCATCTCCTTATTTTCTCCGCGCCACATCCGAAAAATGAAAAATATCTAAGCGGTGGCGGGATTCTGTATATTCGAACTGACTTCCATCATACAAATGCGTAAAGTTTTTCACGACAACAACATAATCTGTTCCATTTAAATCTAAATACTTTCTATCGTCCTCTGTACATGGTTGCACTTCAATTACTCTCTGTGAGTAACTAATATGAAGACCTAGTTCTTTCTCAATATATTTATAAATGGACCCCGCTGCAATTTCACTCGTTAATCCAGGAATATATTCCGATACAAAATGATTAATATCCAAAATTACTTTTTCTCCATCAATATTTCGTACGCGTTTAATATGATCTATGTCTGTTTTCTCTTTCACATTTAATAGCTTTGCAACCTCTTTTGTCGCTTTTACTTTCTCCATTTCCACGACTTCTGTAATACAATGGCGTCCTAAACGTTCATTTTCTTCTTGGAAACTTACAATACCACCAAAGTTGAATTCAATGTTTTTTCGCTTTAAAACAAAAACACCTTTTCCGTGTATTTTTTGAACATATCCACGTTCTTGTAATAAATCTACAGCTTTTCTTACAGTACCGCGGCTCGCTTCATATTGCTTCATTAATTCAGTTTCTGATGGGATTTTGCATCCCTCTTTTAATTGCCTATTATCAATAGAATTACTGATTTCTGTATAAATTTGTTCATACTTACTCATCATCTACAATAGCCCCTTGTCACCTTCTAGTTCTATATGTATTATACCATGCTACACTCTTCTGCCAATCTCTCACTTATTTTCCAGTATAGGAAAAATAAAGGTAAATATTTAATCTCTAAAACGTATTTTTATAAAAATTTTTATATTTTTCTTTTCATTCAAAAAAACATGTAGTATACTAACTTCAAAATCAGAGGAGAAAGGGAGCAAAGAACTATGCTTACTTATACAACAATTGTAGTTACATTTGCACAAAAACATCATCATCATACGTAACCCTTGAAACCTAGCGGAAAAATTACGCGTAGGTACAAGGGTTATTCCCGTTGTACCTACGCTTTGGCGAAGAGCCATGTAGGTATTTTTTATCTACATGGCTCTTTTTTTATTGCCAAAAAGCTAGTAAAAAATGATGTTTAAGCAAATATTACTACAAAGGAGTTAACAAAAATGGAAACGAAAAAATGGGGATTATGGATTTTAACAGCTTTTGTTATCGGGAATATGGTTGGCGGTGGCGTATTTATGCTCCCAGCAAATTTAGCACAAGTATCAGGTCCAATGGGTTCTACACTTGCATGGAGTATTACAGGACTTGGTGTATTTATGATTGCACTCGTATTTGGAAATTTAGCAATCCGAAAACCAGAATTAAAAGCGGGGCCACAAAGCTATGCTCAAGCGATGTTCCCTTCAAAAAAAGCGGGTAAAGTTGCAGGCTATAGTATGGCATGGGGATATTGGGCTGCGAACTGGGCTGCAACAGCATCTGTTATTATTTCCTTTGCTGGATATTTATCAACATTCTTTCCAGTTTTACAAAGTAAGCAAATTCTCTTTTCAACGAACGGATTTTCACTAGAACTTGGAAAAGGATTAACGTTCCTCGTATGCAGCCTTATGTTATGGGGAATTCAATATATTCTTTCTCAAAATATTGATCGTGCTGGAAATATGAATCTTCTTGCTACTATTGCAAAAATTATTGGATTTACAATGTTTATTGTAATCACATTATTCATTTTCAATGCCTCTAATTTCGGAGATGGGCAAACATTTATGAATGAAGCAGGACAATCCATTTCTTTAGGTGGACAAATCAATTCAGCTGCTATTGCAACACTTTGGGCGTTCATCGGTATTGAATCGGCTGTCATGCTTTCTAATCGTGCAAAATCTCAGCGCGATGTAAAAAAAGCTACGATTTTCGGATTAATTATCGCTCTTCTTATTTACATGTCAATTACGCTACTTACAATGGGCGCTCTCCCGCAAGATGCTTTAAAAGAGTCTCAAAAACCATTAGTAGACGCATTAAATTTAGCAATTGGCAATAAAGGTGCCTATATCATGGCTCTACTTGCACTTGTATCTTTATTTGGATCTACAGTGGGCTGGATTGTTGTTAGTTCAGAAGTACCTTATCAGGCTGCAAAGAACGGACTTTTCCCTAAGCTTTTCGCGAAAACGAATAAAAAGGGTAGTCCTTCAAAATCATTATTGATTACAAATGTAATGACGCAGATTTTCTTGTTCTCAACGATTTCTGGTACCGTATCAGAAGCTTATAATTTCGCTATCGTTGTAGCAACATTAACTTATTTAATTCCATACCTTGTTTCTACGCTGTACCAATTCAAATTAGTTATTACAGGAGAAACGTATGATATAATGCCTGGCTCTCGAATAAAGGACGGCATCATTACTACATTAGCATTCATATATTCTATTTGGGTTATCAAAACGGGAACTGCTGATTTAAAAACGTTCTTCTTAGGAATCGGATTGTTCGTATTAGGTCTTATTCTTTATCCTGTACTAATGAAAGACTCACAAAAAATGAATTAAAAAAGGAGAAGCTTCTGGCTTCTCTTTTTTATTAGAAGTCTATAATTAACTTTTCCTTTAACTCTGCTACAGATAAAGGTTTTGCATAATAAAATCCTTGTACATAATCACAGCCCATCGATTTTAATAAGCTTTCTTGCTCTACTGTCTCTACCCCTTCAGCAACTACTGCTAAATGTAAGCTATGGGCAATTTCAATAACAGATTTTACAATCGTTCGCTCTGGCTGTGCATGATCATAATGAAATTCACGAATAAAATTACGATCAATTTTTACTATATCCAGCGGTAGTTGTTTTAAATAATATAAGGAAGAATAACCCGTTCCGAAATCATCTAAAGCAATTAAAATACCCATATTTATTAATTCTTGTAATGTAGCAATAATATAATCAAAATGACGAACAGCAATGCTTTCCGTTATTTCTAAAATTAAACGATTTGCGGGAAATCCAGTTCTCCTTAAAATGCTACGTACAGATAAAATAAAACGCTTTTGCATTAATTGTTGTATGGATAAATTCACAGATAACTTTAGTCCTTCTTCATACTCTGGCAATGTTTTAAACAAGCGACATGACTTTTCTAATACCCAGTCTCCTAATTTTATAATAAGTCCAGATTCTTCAGCTACTGGGATAAATTCGCCTGGTGAAATAGGTCCTTCTTCTGTCGAACAACGCGCTAAAGCTTCAATACCAGTATATTTCTTCGTTTTCAAATCAATAATAGGCTGCAGTGCCACATCTAACTCTTCATCACGAATTGCCTTTTGCAAAGCAAATTCAATTTTCATTCTACGATTTATTTTCGCACGTAACTCATCTGTAAAGAAACACGCTGCATTTCTTCCCTGTTCTTTCGCACTATACATAGCTAAATCTGAATTCTTCAATAGGGTTTCTACATCTTGTCCATCTTGAGGATATGAGCACAGTCCTAGACTAGCTGAAATGTATACTTCATGACCTTCAAGCATAAATGGTGCCTGAAAGCATGACAATACAGATGTCGCTAGCTGCCTCATCTCATCTTGTGTATGATTGTTTGTTAACAACACAAATTCGTCGCCACCCAGCCTAGCCAGAACATCTTTCTCTCCTAGCACATAATGCAACCGTGAAGCAACTTCGCTTAAAAGTAAATCTCCTATCATATGACCTAGCGTATCGTTTACTAATTTAAAACGATCCAAATCAAAATAAATCATACCAAACTCTTTTTTATCTGCAATCAATTCGTTAACAGTCGTTATTAATTGTAAACGGTTCGGTAAACTCGTTAAAGCATCATGATACGCAAGCTCCCTATAACGACTTTCACTTAACCGCAACCTCTGTTCTGCTTCTTTCCTACTACTAATATCATTTCGGATCGCAATAAATTGATATGGCTCTCCTTTTTCATTTAAAAATGGAACAATTGTTGTTTTAACCCAATAATATGTACCATCTTTTGCTTGATTTCGAATCTCCCCTCTCCATACTTTTCCGCTCAAAATACGCTTCCATAGCATTTGAAAAAATGTTTTCGGATGATGTCCTGAATTTAAAATACGATGATCTTTCCCTATTAACTCTTCTCGTGTATATTTGGAGATTTCACAAAACTTATCATTTACATATGTAATAAGACCCTTTCGGTCTGTAATCGCAACAATTGAAGACTCATCTAATGCTAACTTTAAATCTCGCAATGAAGATTCATATAATGCATGACCTCTTTGTTCTAGCATGCGCATCTCTCCTTGCTTCCTATCTGACTAAAACACAACTTGTTTCTTTTCATAGAAATAGAGATATTTCATTTCCTAATAATTATCCTTTACATACATCACGTTTTGAAATATGTCGATTAAAATAACATAATATTATTTGTAATAAAAAGCAATATAATACCTTTTCAATTATACGTAGCAGTTTCTTATAGCTAACTCTATACAACTCTTCAAGAACATATATATAAAGTGAAACTTTAATCAGTGGGGAGTGTTGATCTCCGCCTAACTTCCTTGCTTCCGCTGAATTTTGAGGTGGGGGGCTTACTACCCTTTAATGCGGGATAAATTAAAATTATTATATATGTTTTTTGAATTATAATAACAAAATATTAACATATTTTCACCTTAATTTTGGAAGTATTTTATAAATAAATACTTTATTAAACAAAAAAAGAGGATAGCCTCTTTTTTTATTTAATACGGATATGTTGTTTGTTGATACCCCGGATATGGTGTTGGATATAGCACTGGATATGGCGCTGGATAAGTTACTGGGTACGGCGCTGGATAGTATCCTCCACCTGCTGCACCCGTTAATGCACCTGCTGTAAGCCCACCTAACACACCTCCAGCAAAACTTCCAGGGAAAAATCCACCGCCCCATGAGCCGCCACCCCAGCCCCATCCACCTCCGTGATGGTGATGATGATCATGGTGATTGTGCCCACCATGGTGGTGATGTCCGCCGTTATGATGGTGCCCTCCATGATGATGATTACGATAATACAATCCGTTATTTTCTATATAATTCATATTTCCCCTCTCCTTTTCCATTTTCTCATCTTAATAGGTATTGTAAGAATAATATGGATCTTGTTGGTAACCTGTATAATAAGAATAATCCGAGTAATACGGATAACCATATCCGCCATAACCAAATCCAGGGCTGAGTAATGCTCCTGCTACAAACCCTGGAAAGAAACCTCCACCAAAAAATGGTGAATGTCCAAAACCACCATGAAAACCTCCGTGACCGAAACCACCACCGTGACCAAATCCTCCAATTGGACGACCATACATTTTATTCACCTTCCTTTTCTCTTTAAAAACGTAACAATACACTGTATGTAGGACAAATGCGGAAAGTATGGGGAAATACCTACATTTTGTAAAAAACAGAAAACACTTTATAATAAAGTGAAACTTTAATCAGTGGGGGGGCTTACTGCCCATTAAAGTGGGATAAAAATGTCACATTACATCCGCTATTTAGGAAGTCTATATTGAAGAAAGATTAGAGGAATTATATAGAAATGAAGAAACCTATTGTCCAATTACTATTAATATTTACAATTGTATCTATCGTTCTTTTCCTATTAAATACATCGTATATTTCGTTATATACATTTGTCGGCGTTCTCTGGTCCATCACAATTGTAGGAATTTCATTCGTTATTTTTATCGAAAATAGGTCTCCTCAAAGTACCTTAGCGTGGTTTTTAGTATTAGCACTTCTTCCCGTTGTAGGTGTACTTTTATACTCTATTTTCGGGCGTAGCCGTTGGAGAAGAAAAAAGCATCTCCACCGTTCAGAAGAACAAAGAAAATTATTCCGTGAAATATTAGAAGGAAAACGACTAGAGTTATCACTCAAAGTCCCATTAAGTGAACGCTCTACCCATTTAACAGAAGTTGTACAAAAATTTGGAGGCGGGCCTGCCGCAGATAGAACAACTACAAAACTTTTAACAAACGGAGATCAAACATTTTCAGCAATTTTGCAAGCTATCGAGCAAGCAAAACATCATATACATATTCAATACTATATTTATAAATCTGATGAGATTGGTACAAAAGTTCGGGATGCTTTAATAAACAAAGCAAAAGCTGGTGTTATTGTACGCTTCCTTTATGATGGATTAGGAAGTAATACGTTAAGAAGACGCTTTTTAAAACCTATGAAAGAAGCTGGGATTGAAATTGTTGAATTTGATCCTATTTTTTCAGCTTGGTTACTTGAAACCGTCAATTATCGTAACCACCGTAAAATCGTCATTGTAGATGGAGAAATCGGTTTTACTGGAGGACTTAACGTCGGTGATGAATATCTTGGCCGTTCAAAAAAGTTTCCCGTTTGGCGTGATAGTCATTTAAAACTCGAAGGAAAAGCGTTATATAAATTACAAGCAATTTTTCTAGAGGACTGGCTCTATGCATCTAGTGGTTTGAAAACCTATTCTTGGGATCAATTTATGAATAGACAATACTTCCCAGGTAAAGAAATTTCAAGTGCAGAAGGTGCCGTGCAAATTGTAGCAAGCGGGCCAAGCTCAGATGATAAGAGCATTCGCAATACATTATTAGCTGTTATGGGCTCGGCAAAAAAATCTATTTGGATTGCTACACCATACTTTATTCCAGATCAAGAAACTTTAACATTATTACGTTTAAGTGCAATATCTGGCATAGATGTACGCATTTTATATCCTGGTAAAAGTGATAGTATTATTAGTGACCAAGCATCTCAGTCCTACTTCACTCCACTTTTAAAAGCTGGTGCCTCCATTTATAGTTATAAAGATGGCTTTATGCATGCAAAAATTGTACTTGTTGATGATAAAATTGCAACAATCGGAACAGCAAATATGGATGTACGAAGCTTTGAATTGAATTATGAAATTATTAGCGTACTGTATGAATCAGAAACTGTTCATAATATTAAACGTGATTTTGAAGAAGACTTTAAGCATTCCACTGAAATTAAATGGAACGCTTTCCAAAAAAGAAGTATCAAAAAACGAATATTAGAGTCTTTTATGAGGCTCATTTCTCCTTTACTATAAGTAATCAATGTACAATTGATTGCTTTTTCTTTTATATTTGTCCCCTCTCCTTTTCTTTGCATACCATATTAAAACAAGTTATCATAAGATGTATTACTTTATGAAAATAATGTTAGGTGGGACATACATGTTAGAACAATTTCATATACATGCTGATTTAAAACAGCAGCTTTCTACAATTCACGAAAAGAATAAACAAGAAGCTGGTGAAAATGCACATTTAATCGGTACAAAAATATATAAAGCATCTGATAATAGCATTATCGAAGATGCCATTACAGCACTTCTTCTTGGCAAAAATATTCTATTAAAAGGGCCGACTGGTAGTGGTAAAACCGTACTAGCTGAAACACTTTCTTCTTTATTCCAAAAACCAATGCATAGTATTAACTGTTCTGTCGATTTAGATGTAGAAGGTATTTTAGGATACAACACACTACAAACGAAAGATGGCGCATCTGAAGTTACATTCGTTAACGGTCCTCTTATGAAAGCAATGAAGAACGGCCATTTCCTATATATTGATGAAATCAATATGGCAAAACCTGAAACGTTACCACTTCTTCACGGTGCATTAGATTACCGTAAAATGATTACAAATCCATTTACACAAGAAGTTGTATACGGTGATGATGAGTATCGTGTAATCGCAGCAATTAATGAAGGCTACGTTGGAACAAGTGAACTAAACGAAGCGTTAAAAAACCGTTTCGTTATTATTGAAGTTCCCTACATCCAAGGTGATACATTAAAAGAACTATTATTAGCAGAATCAAAACTAAAAGATGTTACAACAATTGAAAAGTTCGTTGCATTTGCAAGCGATCTTATGCCTTTAGCTCGTGATGGCCGCGTAAGTGAAGAAGCAGCAAGTATTCGTGGCATTATCGATGCATGTGATTTAGGTGTATATATTCCCGTTATGCGTGCAATTGAACGTAGTATTATCGCAAAATTAAACGATGAAACAGAACAAATGACTGTCCGTGAATTAGCAGAAAGTTATTTCTTTGAGGGATAATTCATGAGACAAATTTTTAGTGACAAAAAAATTGATGCGTCGCTGTTTCTACAAATGGAAAACTTAATGTATGCCCTTCTCAAAGAAGATGATGCCTACCTTGAGTATGGCTATAAAGCATACTACGACGAAATTGAAAAAAAGGTTGTCATTAGTCACTTTTGGGATGATCGAAAAGAAGAGGATACAGTAATCGGATTAAAAAGCGAAGTGTTTTTAAAAGCACTTGGTAATAAACATTACTCGGACATGACTTTAATTCGTTCTTATGCAATTGAATTGCAAGAATCACCCTTAAAAAAGTTTTTAACACAATTATTTGTTCTATTAGAAGATTTACGTGTTGAGGAAATCGTAAAAAACTTACGCCCTGGCACAAAGCATGTTTTTAAAAGAAGAAAAGAAATGTATCGCAATTACTTTAGCTCACAAAATGAAATCAATCGTGTTCGTAACTATCACGGTGATCGTCTATTTTGTCTATGCTATCTTTCATTAACGAGCGATAAATATGAAATGTTTAATAATGAATATTTCGAGCAAATTGAAGCTATTTTGCATGAAACATTCCAAGCTCGTAATACGGAAGATATTATGTATATCGTTGAGAAAATTCGCTATCGCTTAGAGGAGCTTCTTGAAAGTGATATGCTGAACAACTATTTCGGGCATGCACCGCTTTATTTATCTGTCATTGCAGATGAAAAAAACTGTCGCGTCGAAGATTTAGCAAACGATGATACGCAGCTCATAGATGACGATGAAAATAAAAACAAAATGGATGAAAGCTTCTCAACATGGCACCGTGAAAATAAAAACAATGAAAACGAGAACTTTTTACGCTTTGAATTAGAAAGCGGAACAAAAACAAATATGATGGGTGACACTGCTCGCGAATCAGAAGATGGCGACCAAGCACTTGGCTCTGTACAAGGTACTTCTCAAAAAAGTACACAATCTAACTTTGATGGTGCTGACACAAAAGAAGCAAGAGCTTCTCACGCTTCTAGTCAAAATGATGGTGCATATGGTAAATATAACACTGGCGCTTCTCATACATTTAAAGAAGCACGTAAACCAAATCCTGATGAGAAAAAGGATTACCAAGCTATCAAATCAGTCGTTAATAAAGATGTAAAAGAATTAAAGAAAATTATCGAAAAAACGATTGAAAATAAAACGAATGCAAATAGTGATAAATATTACGGAAGACTTCGTAAGAAATTCCTTCGTATTTATACTGAAAAGCAGCCTCGCATGTTTTATAAAAAAGGGCAAGAATCACAAGAGCTCGACGTTGCATTCCAACTATTAGTGGACTGCTCTGGTTCTATGTATAACAAAATGGAAGAAACGAAAAAGAGTGTGGTCCTATTCCATGAAGCGTTGAAATCTTTAAAAATCCCGCACGCTATTAGCGGATTTTGGGAAGATGCTTCTAGTGCGAAACCTGAAGATAAGCCGAACGTTATCCATGAAGTTGTAACGTATAAAAACTCAACGTTACCAAACGTTGGTCCAGAAATTATGCAGCTTCGCGAAGAAGAAGATAACCGCGACGGATATATTATTCGTATCGTTTCTGAAAAGCTTGCAAAAAGACCAGAAAAACATAAATTCTTACTTGTCTTCACAGACGGTGAACCTTCTGCGCTAGACTACCAACAAGACGGTATTTTAGATACGCATGAAGCTGTCAAACTTGCTCGTAAAAGTGGTATGGAAGTAATCGGAATTTTCATCGAAGAAGGCGAAGCGAAAGAAGCAACTTATCAATTAATGAAGAACATTTATAACCATCACTTCTTAGTTGCAAATCACGCTGAAGATTTACGTCTGAAGATTAAACCACTATTGAAAAAGTTATTACTGAAGACGATTGAATAGAAAAACAGGAGCTTTGCGCTCCTGTTTTTTTCTTTCAATCACTTTGTTTCTGGCTGAAACTTGTATGGAATGGCTACTGCTAATAATGAATCAAATCCTCCATCGTAGAATGGGAATCGTTCATTTGCGATTGATCGATCCACCCACTCTATTGCGGAAATTTCCTCTTCATCTTCTGCCATAAGTTCCCCTTTTACTACACTCGCTCGGAATGTAAATAATAGTGCATGATTCCCTGATTCTTCAAAGAATTTTTCGTTAATCGCAACAAGTCCACCTGCCATAGCCGTTAAACCTGTCTCTTCGTTTACTTCCCTTACTAGAGCTTTCTCTAACGTTTCACCCTTTTCAACAGCCCCACCCGGCAATGACCAAACATTTTGTTCTACATTATGTACCATTAATATTTTATCTGTTTCTTCGTCATGTATTAGTGCATATACGACATCAACTCTTTGCATGTTGCTTTTCTCCTTCAATTAACTCATCCATTGTAAATAAAGAATGTAGTTGTAAGCCATCTTCTAATAAGTTTTCTCTTCCTTCTTTTGTTCGTTCAATTACGCCTAAAACATGATGTACATTCACGCCTAGTTCTCTTAAATCTTTCGTGCTTAATAGTATTTGACCACCTGTCGTAATAACATCTTCAACAACACAAACATTTTTCCCAGCAATATCAACGCCTTCTGCTAACTTGCATGTACCGTACTTCTTCGCTTCTTTTCTTACAAATACAACTGATATACCTGTTTGTAAAGATAATGCTGTTGCTACTGGAATTCCTCCCATCTCTAAACCTGCCAGCACTTCTGTCTCAGGAGGAATGAGCTCTTTCAATTGTTTAGCAATTTCTACTAGCAGTACTGGATTAGATTCAAATAAGTACTTATCAAAGTATTGATTTGATACTTGTCCTGATCGAAGCTTAAATGTTCCCGTTAAACGTGACGTATTGTAAATTTCCTTTGCTAACTCCCATTTCTCCATTTCTTGTCTCCCCTTTACACACAAATTAACTCATTCTATCACGCTTGTAATTATTTGTATATTCCTAAAATACAAATAAAAAGAGTCGATTCCTAAGAATCGACTCTTTTTATTAATTCATCACTAACTCAGCTGTGAGCTTTTTTTTTAACTTAGCCAACATGTCCGTTGTCATTTTGTCTAAATCGTATTCTGCTTTAAAGCCCCACTCTTTCATTGCTGCTGTTGCATCAATAGAGTTTGGCCAACTATCAGCGATTGTTTGACGAGCTGGATCTACAGCGTAGTCCATCGTAAACGCCGGGATGTGTTTACGAATTGATGCTGCGATTTGCTCCGGCTCAAAGCTCATTGCTGTAATATTGAACGCGTTTCTATGCACAAGTTTACTTGGATCAGCTTCCATTAATGAAATGATTGCTTGTAAAGCGTCTGGCATATACATCATATCCATGTATGTTCCTTCTGCAATGTATGAGGTGTATGTGCCTTTTTTAATCGCCTCATAATAAATTTCAACTGCATAGTCAGTTGTTCCGCCTCCTGGAGGAGCTACGTAAGAAATTAAGCCTGGGAAACGGACACCGCGCGTATCAACGCCAAACTTTTGATGATAGTAATCACATAATAATTCCCCTGCTACTTTGTTTACCCCATACATCGTAGTAGGACGTTGAATTGTATCTTGTGGCGTATTATCTTTCGGCGTTGATGGACCAAATGCACCGATAGAACTTGGCGTGAAAAACTTACAGTTTAATTCACGAGCTGCTTCTAATGCATTTACAAGTCCGCCCATATTTAAATTCCATGCAAATAACGGATTTTTTTCTGCTGTTGCTGAAAGTAAAGCTGCTAAATGAATAATTGTATCTACTTCATTACGCTTTGCGATATCATGTAGTTTTTGTCCATCTGTTACATCTAACGTTTCAAATGGACCAGACGTTACTACTTCACTATCTGTTTCACGAATATCTGTTGCAATAACATTTGATGCGCCGTATACATCACGAAGTTTCATTACTAGTTCAGAACCAATTTGCCCTAAAGAACCGGTTACTAGAATTTTTTTCATTTTCCCCACTCCTCATTTGCAAGCTATTCAAAAGATGTCTTTACTTAAATGATGCCCATTTCTTTCCCTACTTTTTCATACTTACGAATTGCTTCATCTAACATTTCTTTCGTATGAGCTGCTGTTGGCATATTACGAACACGTCCTGTTCCTTTAGCTACAGTTGGGAACACGATAGATTTTGCATATACGCCTTCTTCATTTAGACGTTTACTAAATTCTTGTGTTAATACTTCGTCACCAATAATACAAGGTGTAATTGGCGTTTCACTTTCTCCGATGTTAAAGCCAAGTTCTTTTAACCCTTGTTTTAAATAGCGACCATTTTCCCATAAACGATCGTGCAACTCTGTGCTTTCCATTAAGATTTCAATTGATCTCATGCAAGCTGCAGCATCAGCTGGTGTTAATGCTGTAGAGAATAAGAATGGACGTGAACGAACTTTTAACCAGTCAATTAAGTTTTGTTTCCCTGCTACATATCCACCAATTACCCCAATTGCTTTTGATAATGTACCAATTTGGAAATCAACTTTATCAGACAGACCGAAGTGCTTTACAGTTCCTGCCCCTTTACCAAGTACACCTGAACCGTGTGCATCATCTACGTATGTCATTAAATCTAATTCTTCCGCAATCTCAACAATTTCTGGTAGTTTTGCAACATCTCCATCCATTGAAAAGACACCGTCTGTAATTACCATTAATTTATTGTAAAGTCCTGATTCTTTCGCCGCGATTGCTTTTTGGCGTAAATCTTCCATATCAGAATGTTTATAAACAATAATTTTTGCTTTTGATAGACGACTACCATCAATAATAGAAGCATGGTTTAACTCGTCTGAAAGAATCGCATCATTTTTATCCATAACAGCTGAAATCGCTGCCATATTACAATTAAATCCTGATTGATAAGCAATCGCTGCTTCTGTATGTTTAAACTTTGCAATTGTTTCTTCTAATTTAATATGCAAATCTAAAGTACCGTTAATTGTACGAACCGCTCCTGCTCCAACGCCGTACTTATGAATTGCACCAATTGCAGCTTCTTGCAAACGGCTATCTGTTGCTAATCCAAGATAGTTGTTTGAAGATAAGTTAATATATTCTTTTCCGCCAATTGTAATGATCGGTCCATTTGAACTTTCGAGCGGATCAATTACGTTATAAAGCCCCTTTGATTTTAAATCCTCTAAATTTTCTTCTAAAAATTTCGCAAGTGTTTTACTAGACATCGTGAAGCCTCCCATCGTTCATGTAAGCGAATTATTGTCTTAATAGTTCTAATAATCCCTCTACTAGCTTAACACGTTTTCAGAATTTATTATAGAAAAATAGTTTAAAGTAACCGCTTACAATTCTAGATTATATATGATTCATTACAAGAAATCTATCATTTACTTTTCATATTTGGTAGAATAAAAAAATATGTAAGGGGGCTTCAATCATGGCATTTACTGAATCTGATGTATATAATAACGAAGCGTTTTTTGAACAATATATGAAACGAAGATACCGAGAAAATAGCCCAAATGAATCACTTGAAAAACCAGCCTTCTTTCAACTCATTGGTGATGTGAAAGGAAAGAAAATTCTCGATTTAGGCTGCGGTGACGCAAAATTTGGCAAGGAATTATTAGAAAAAGACTGCCACTCTTACACCGGTATTGAAGGCTCCGAACTTATGTATGAAAAAGCTAAAAAACAACTAGAAAACAAAAATGGCGCCGTTCATTTTTTAAACCTCAAAGACTACACATACCCTCCTTCTACTTTTGATTTAGTAACATCTAGACTCGCCTTACATTATATCGAACATCTTACTATCATTTTTCAAAATGTGTACGAAACTTTAAAGACAAATGGAACCTTTACTTTTAGCGTTCAACACCCTATTATTACCTCTTCATTTGAAAGCTTGCAAACGAGCGGGAAAAGAACGAACTGGCTCGTCGATGATTATTTTAAAATGGGTAAACGCGTTGAACCTTGGATTGATCAAGAAGTTATTAAATATCATCGTACAATGGAAGAATATTTCTCATTATTACAACAAACTGGATTTACGATTACAAACATAAAAGAAGCTACACCAAACCAAACTTATTTTCAAAATACGGAAGAATATGAACGACGTTTACGTATTCCCCTCTTCCTCTTATTCTCTTGCCGAAAATAAAAAGACGATGAACCCCTCATCGTCTTTTTCATTATCTCATTGCCTGAGCAACCTCTTTACGTACACGTCTTCCTTTTCCATGCGGAATACAAAGTGGCGTCCCAAATAATGGATCTGTACTGATTTGACACTCCATTCGGAATACATCACGTACTAGCTTCTCATCCACTACTTCTTCAGGTTTACCTTGTGCATATATTTGTTTATCTTGAATGGCCACAATATTATCTGCATAACGGCATGCTAAATTTAAATCGTGTAATACCATGACAATTGTTCTTTGTTCTGTTTCATTTAATTCGAATAATAAATCAAGCACTTCAATTTGGTGAGTCATATCTAAATAGGTAGTAGGCTCATCCAATAAAATAATATCTGTATCTTGTGCAAGCGTCATTGCAATCCAAGCACGTTGACGTTGTCCACCTGAAAGAGCATGCACATCACGCTCAGCAAATTCTGTCATCCCTGTTGCTGCAAGTGCTTTCTGTACCATTTCCTCATCTTTTTCTGACCATTGCTTCAGCCATGTTTGATACGGATAACGTCCTTGCTTTACAAGTTGCAATACTGTAAGCCCTTCTGGCGCTTGCGGTCCTTGCGGTAAAATTGCCATTTGACGAGCGATTTGCTTCGTTTGCATATTTTGAATGGCTTGACTATCTAACAAAATGTCACCAGCTGTTGGTTTTAATAATCTAGCTAGTGAACGTAATAAGGTTGATTTCCCGCAACCGTTAGAACCGATAAAGATGGTAATTTCACCTTTTGGAATTTCTAAATTCAACTCATCAATAATAATTGTTTCACCGTAAGACAACGTCAAACGTTTCGTCTCCAATGCTTTTTGCATATTCATCTTCCTTTATGAATTCCGACTTTTATAAAGTAAATAAATAAAATAAGGTGCGCCAATTGCTGATGTAAATACCCCTGCTGGAATTTCAAGTGGGGTGAAAACTGTACGCCCAATTAAATCTGCAGCAAGTACTAAAATCGCACCGACAATAGCCGCAACCGGGAGTAATGCACCATATAAAGAACCAACTAGTCTTCGTGAAATATGAGGTGCCATTAAACCGACAAATCCAATTCCTCCAGCAAAGGCAACTGCTCCACCAATTAAAGCTGTACTCAGTAATAACATGAATATGCGTGACTTCGTTAAAGGAACACCAAGTCCTACCGCAATATCATCCCCTAGCTCTTGCGCATTTAAATGTCTAGCAGCTATAAATGATATTACCGTTAAAATGAGAACCCACGGCGCAAGTACCATGACGTTTTGCCATGAAGAACCGTAAACAGTACCCGTAATCCATACATTCGCTTGACTCGCTTGATAAATTGGCGCTAATAACATAAACAAAGTCGTTGCCGCTTTCGTTAATGCCCAAAACCCAACACCAATTAAAACAAGACTAATCGGCGATAACCCGTCATTTCTCCATGCAAATAAATATACAAAAAGCGCTACAATCGTTGCCCCAACAAAGGCTGCTAACGGCATATAATGAATGCTTACAGTTAGCGCATTATTTTTATCACTAAATATAGCTAAAAACAGTACAACTGCAACACTTGCACCACCTGTAATCCCGATGATATCAGGAGAAGCAAGTGGATTTCGGACGAGACCTTGTAAAATACATCCTGCTACCGCAAGTGCGATTCCTACAAGAATAGCAATTAAAATACGCGGCATACGAAATTTATTTACAACCATATTTGCCATCGCATCGCCATTTCCAGTGATCGCTTGCCATACATCATAAGGAGCAATTTTCATGTCTCCCATACCTGCACTCGCAAAAAATAATCCTATTAAAACAACTAGTAAACTGAATAAGACGAGACAAGCTCGTTTATACATTAAAAACGAGAGCTCGCCTTTTCCTATACGAAACGGAATATACTTCTTCATTTGCTAAGCCCTCTCTTACGTGCAATATAAATAAAGAACGGCGCACCAATAAATGCTGTCATAACTCCTACTGGTACTTCTTGTGGCATAATGACATATCTTGCTGCTATATCAGCTAAAATCAATAGTATTGCACCTAACAAGCCGCTATACGGTATTCTCCATCTGTGATCTACTCCAACAAGAAATCTAGAAAAATGCGGGGTAATAATTCCAATAAATCCAATTGGACCAGCAACAGCAACTGAACCACCAGATAACAGGACAATTATAAGTAACACGAATGATTTCATTAAAATTGTTCTTTGCCCAAGTCCTTTTGCAACGTCTTCCCCCATCATTAATGTATTTACTTTCCCTGCCATCATAATAGATGCAATCCAGCCTATTAATAAATACGGGAATACAGATTGTAAAATTTCTAACTTTCTTCCTTGCACAGATCCGGCAAGCCAAAATAATACTTCTTCAAGCGCCTTTTCATTTAAAACAAGTAATCCTTGTGTTAATGATGAAAATAACGCACTAATTGCGACCCCCGCTAATGTTAATTTAAGAGGCGTTGTCCCCTCTTTTCCTAAAGAACTAGAAGCAAATACAAGTACAGCTGCAACTGCTGCCCCCAAAAAGGCAATCCACGTGAAAGCTGATAGTGATGTTACGGAAAAAATAACAATTGCTACAACTATGAAGAAAGCAGCACCTGAATTTAATCCAATAAAATCTGGAGAAGCAAGTGGATTCTTCGTTAAAGTTTGCATAAGACAACCTGCAATGGCTAAACTAGCACCAACACTCGCTGCAATTAATGCTCTTGGTAGACGCACATTTTGAATAATAATATGTTCATTGGACCCATTAAAATAGAAAAAAGCATCTAACGCTAAATTCCAACTCGTATTTGTATATCCGAAAATAATACTTCCCCAAATACAAGTAATGACTGCAATGATTCCAACAAATAATCCAATCCATTTTGCTCGATTTGTTTTTAATAACATGCAGCGTTTCCCCTTCGGTGTATAATGATACGTTGTAAGTGTATTTCAACTTAATTCTCATTGTCAACGGAAATGAGAATTATTTTCACCATATGTATTGACAATCAAAAGATAAAGGCTTAATATCATGCTTGCTATTGAAAAAAATTCTCAATATGTAGGGGGTACATAATGAATTTCATGCGAAAGAAATCGTTTACATTATTTGTATTTTTATTAGCATTTTCTCTGCTTTTAAGCGCTTGTGGAAAATCAAATACGAAAGAAGATACAAAAGAAGATACAAAAAAAGAAATGGTTACTGTGGAACATGCAATGGGTAAAACAGAAGTTCCTGCTAATCCAAAACGTGTAGTTATTTTAACAAACGAAGGAACTGAAGCTTTACTTGAACTAGGTGTGAAACCAGTTGGAGCTGTAAAGTCTTGGACTGGTGATCCATGGTATCCACATATTAAAGATAAAATGAAAGATGTAAAAGTTGTTGGTGATGAAGGACAAGTGAACGTAGAAACTATCGCTTCTTTAAAACCAGACTTAATTATCGGTAACAAAATGCGTCACGAAAAAGTGTACGAGCAACTAAAAGCAATTGCACCTACTGTGTTCTCTGAAACATTACGCGGTGAATGGAAAGATAACTTCAAGTTTTATGCGAAAGCATTAAATAAAGAAAAAGAAGGCCAAAAGGTTTTAGCTGATTACGATAAACGTATGAAAGATTTAAAAGCCAAACTAGGTGATAAAGTAAATCAAGAAATCTCTATGGTTCGCTTCATGCCTGGTGATGTTCGTATTTATCATGGTGATACATTCTCTGGTGTTATTTTAAAAGAACTTGGATTTAAACGTCCTGGCGATCAAAATAAAGATGACTTCGCAGAGCGTAACGTATCCAAAGAACGTATTTCTGCAATGGATGGCGATGTATTGTTCTACTTCACATTCGATAAAGGAAACGAGAAAAAAGGCTCTGAATTAGAAAAAGAATATATCAATGATCCACTATTTAAAAACTTAAATGCAGTGAAAAATGGTAAAGCATACAAAGTTGATGATGTGATTTGGAATACAGCTGGTGGCGTAATGGCTGCTAACTTACTATTAGATGATATTGAAAAACGCTTTGTTAAATAGTATTTCCTTAACCAGCTCCCCTTCTGTGGAGCTGGTTATTTTTCAATTCACTTAAATGTCACATTATTTCGTTTTGTATTTTTATTCCCAATATGTTATATTATAAAAGTAAATAGAATATATTTTCTCTATATCAGAATAAATATTTTAATCTAATTTTTCTGATTAATCACTATTTTATTTTCTTTTAGAATTCAATTATTACATTTGAAAACGCTTATCATCTCGTTTTCAGGGCAAAATACAGTAACGGTCGAGGAACAATAGAAATTTTTTAGAAATTTTCTTTCTATTTCCATATAATTCTATTGACTTCTAAATATTTTGTAAATTAAAATGATTACATAAATATCCGTTATACAGGATTAGGGGGAAACAAAAATGGATGCAGCTTTAAAATTAGACAAAGCTGGAGAGCAACAATCACCAAAAAAACATCCACCAGGATTGTACTTGTTGTTCTTAACAGAAATGTGGGAAAGATTTAGTTATTATGGAATGCGTGGCCTTTTAGTTCTTTATTTAACGACTGCTGCGGTTAGTGGCGGGTTAGGATTTGATAAGGCGTTTGCAGTGCAATTATATGGTACTTTTACAGCGGCAGTATATTTCATGCCAATTATAGGTGGATGGCTAACGGATCATTATATTACAAGACGTCATGCCATTACTCTCGGCGGAATTATTATGGCAATTGGCAACTTTGTACTATTCTCAATGAATACAAAAACAGGACTATTTCTAGGATTAATACTATTAGTTATTGGTAATGGGTTCTTCAAACCAAATATTTCTACACTGTTAGGTGAATTGTATAGTGAAAATGATTCACGTCGTGACAGTGCATTTACTATCTTCTATATGGGTATTAACGTAGGTGCTTTCTTCGCTCCACTTATTTGTGGATTTTTAGCAGAAGATTTCTTTAAAACAAGCGTTGATGGCGTTATGGTTATGGGATATAAATACGGATTCTTAGCAGCTTGTATCGGTATGATTATTGGACAAATTGTTTTCAACTTATTAGCTCCTCGCTATCTTGGTACAGCAGGAACAACAGTTGTTGGTAAAAAAACAAAAAATCAACCTGCAGTCGAAAAGAAACCTTTAACAAAACAAGAAAAAAACCGCACTTGGGCAATTGTAATTTTAACTTGTTTCGTAGTATTCTTCTGGGCAGGCTTTGAACAAGCTGGTAGTTCTTTAACACTTTATACAGATAAATTTGTTGATCGTACAATTTTTGGATGGGAAATTCCAACATCTTGGTTCCAATCCGTTAATCCAGCGTTCATCGTACTACTTGCACCATTCGTATCTATGCTATGGTTAAAACTTTCTAAATCAAAGCGTGGCGATTTAAAAATACCAACAAAAATGGCATTTGGTATGATTTTACTAGGTATAGGTTACCTTGTTTTAACATTAGCGGTTCTAAAAACTGGAAGTAGTGAAGCTGATATAACTGTTAAAGCAAACTTATTATTCATCGTTATCACTTATATGTTCCATACAATTGGAGAACTATTCTTATCACCAATCGGTCTATCAATGGTAAGTGCAATTGCACCTGTTAAATTAGCATCATTACTAATGGGTGTATGGTTAGCTGGTTCAGGTATGGCTAACTGGTTAGCTGGTAAACTTGCTTCCTTTACACAATCATTAGGATACCTTGAAGTATTTGTAAGTATTGGCATTATCGTTATCGTCTTAGGACTTGTACTCCTTCTCTTCTCTAAAAAAGTTGCGAGTATGATGGAATAATACAAAAAAAGACGCTTCTAAAATCAGAAGCGTCTTTTCTATTACTTCTCCTCTAAAGCCGTCACGTTCACGTGAACGCTTTCTCCAGGATTAGATACATCATACACTTGAGCAACCCCGCTCTGCTCGTCACAGCTCTCAATCCATACTGGTACGCCCTCATATGTAACGTCAATCCTACTTGAAGAAGATAAAATTTGTTTCACACGTTTTACATCCATACTACCATTCCTCCTTTTACTTGCTACACTCCTTTCTATCTTTTCTTTTCCCTTTAGAATATATTCCATATAGCAGCATGTTAATTAATAGCCTTTTCTTCCTTACATTCCAACATTTTCTCTCATGTTACCTTTCTGACAAATAAAAAAAGACGTATATCCCATACGTCTTTTTCCATAATATTCAAATTTTAAGAAAATAATGTTTTTACTACTTCACTTACTTTATCATTATGAATTTGATAATACACTTCTAGTCCTCGTCGTTCAAAGCGTACTACTTTATTTTGTTTTAATTTCGTTAAATGTTGCGAAACTGTTGATTGCGGAATTTCTAACACTTCCTGTAATTGTGTTACATTACATGTTCCACGTTGCATTAGTTCCATTACTAGGCGTAGACGCAACGGATGCGCTAACGCTCTTAACATTTGTACATCTTCTTCTGAAATATGACATTCAAATTGATTTTGGCTCATAAAGTTCCCCTCATTTTCGTTTTTATTTTCTTTTTATTTATTTATATATCTGTTCTTATATTTCCTGTTACGACATAACTTTATCAACCTATAAAGCTGAAAATTTTTTCCACCTTAACCAGCAAAGAACTCAGGAAAAATTCCTTGCTGATTTTGAATATTATACTATATGATATAACGAAAAAGCAAAATAACGGACTGCAAATACTTTGCTTGCAAACGTTGTTTTATCAGGCTTTTTGTTATATTTTCACCTCATTGCAACGTGCAGTAATGATATTGTAAAATACCGTCTATACTTGATAACCTATCGTAACGTATTTGGGTTATATTTAACCTCTTTGTTACGCTAAAAGGAATTTTCAGTAAAAAGAGCTGCCGTAATATTAAATATTAACTTATTACTTTTTAATTAATATTCAATCGCTTGAACTATGATGGAACACTTCCTATTAAGTACATTTAATGTCCCACCCCTGACTTGATCAAATAGGACAAACGGTACATTCTGCAGCTCTATATTCGATACAAAGACGGTCTCTACTATAGAGCTGTAGTATCAATAATGTATAAACAACTACAAGAAAAGAATATGCAAATAATTTATCTCACCCACTCGAATAGATTTGAGTGGGCTTTTTGTCGACTTTATGAACAAAGCATTTCTTTTAACACTATTATGGAATAATTATACTTTTTTACGTTGACAATAGTGTTGAAGGAGAATATACTAAGCATGTAAGTTGATTGTGAATAGTTTCACAAATAATGTGAATTTCTTCACATATAATAGATAGGAGTTGTCATTATTATGAGTACTTGGACACAAATTTATGACCCATTAAACAATATTTGGTTATCTGCTCTAATCGCAGCACTTCCAATTTTTTGCTTCATCATTTGTTTAATGGGACTGAAAATGAAAAGTTATATCGCTGGTCTTTACAGTGTGATTGTCGCTATTATTCTTGCTATATTTGTTTATAAAATGCCAGCAACAGTAGCTGTAGCATCTGCCGGATTCGGTATTTTATCTGGATTTTATCCAATTTGTACTATTGTTATCGCAGCAATTTTCCTTTACAAATTAACTGTTAAAACAGAGCAATTCAACATCATTCGTGATAGTATTTCAAGCATTACAAATGATCAACGCTTACAAGTATTATTAATCGCTTATTCTTTCGGTGCTTTCTTAGAAGGCGCAGCTGGTCTAGGGGTTCCAGTTGCTATTACAGCTGCACTACTTGTAGGTATGGGCTTTAATCCATTAAAAGCAGCAGGTATTTGTTTAGTAGCAAACATCGCTGGTGGTGCTATGGGTGCTATGGGTATCCCAGTTACAGTACCAGCACAATTAACTGAGCTAGATGCATTAACTATCGGTCGTCAAACTGTTCTTATTTTACCATTCATCAGTATTGTATTACCTTTCTTACTTGTTTCAATGGTCGATGGAATGAAAGGTATTAAAGAAACTTGGCAAGGTATTCTTGTAAGTGGTGTTTCTTTCGCAATTACTCAGTTCGTTGTAACTTATTTCTTAGGTGCAGAACTTACTAATATTTTCGCAGCCGTTGTAAGTATGATCTCTCTTGCATTATTCTTACGTGTTTGGCAGCCAAAATCTTCTGCTAAAGAAGAAAAACAAGAAGAAAAAGTATCACATACATTCAATCAAATTTTATATGCTTGGTCTCCATTCGTATTCTTAACTGCATTCGTAACAATCTTTAATTTAAAACCAATTAAAGCCTTATTTGCTCCGGATGGCGCACTAGCAAACCTAGTATTTAACATTCAATTCCCTGGTCTTCATAACGCTGTTATGAAAACTACACCAATTACAAAAGCTGATACACCTTTCGCAGCTGTTTTCAAATTTGATGTATTCTCATCTACAACTACTGCAATCGTATTAGCGATTATCGTTTCACTTATCGTGTACCGCGTAAAAGGTAAAATGGTTAAACAATTAATGGTTGAAACAATAAAAGAACTAAAAGCTCCAGTGTATACAATCTGTAGTGTTATCGCTTTAGCTTACGTGGAAAACTACTCTGGTATGTCATCTACACTTGGACTTGCATTCTCTTCTACTGGTAATGCATTCCCAGTTCTTTCTCCAATCTTAGGATGGATTGGCGTATTCATTACAGGTTCAGTAGTATCAAGTGGTTCATTATTCGCACCGCTTCAAGCAGTAACTGCAGATCAATTAAACATCGTTCCTTCTACTCTTGTTGCATTAAACGTAGTAGGTGGTACAATGGCAAAAATGGTTTCACCACAATCTGTAGCAGTTGCTTGTGCAGCAGTTGGACTAGTTGGTAAAGAATCTGCCCTATTTAAAACAGCAATGAAATACAGTCTAATCTTCTTAGCTATCATTAGCTTACTTCAATTAAACGCTGTATTTAATATCTTTTAAAATAAAACACCGATCCAAATTGGATCGGTGTTTTTTACATTACATCTTCTTATTCTTTAGTAAAGAAGCTCCAGCAATTTCAGGATGCGTCATTTCGAATGGATCTAAAATAATATCCAATTCTTCTTCTGTCAGTACACCATGCTCTAAACATAGCTCCCTAACAGATTTTCCTGTTTCAATTGCTTCACGTGCAATGCGAGATGCTACTTCATAACCAATATGAGGGTTAACTGCTGTAATAATTCCAACACTTTTCTCAACATATTGTTTCAGCAGTTCTTCATTTGCTGTAATTCCTTTAATACAATATTCACGGAATACACGGAATCCGTTATTCATAATACTAATAGATTGAATTAAATTAAATACAAGCACAGGCTCCATTACGTTGAGCTCCAGTTGTCCTGCTTCTGACGCTAAGCAAATTGTATGATCATTACCAATTACTTGGAAAGCGACTTGATTAATTACTTCTGCCATAACAGGATTTACTTTACCTGGCATAATAGATGAACCTGGCTGACGAGCTGGTAATTGAATTTCCGCCAATCCAACACGTGGACCAGATGCCATAATACGAAGGTCGTTCGCAATTTTAGACATATTCATCATACATACTTTTAACGCTGCAGATACTTCTGTGTATGCATCTGTATTTTGCGTTGCATCAACTAAATGCTCTGCACCAACCAGTGGGAATCCGCTAAATGTTCGTAAGTGTTTAACCACTTGTTCAATGTAGGTAGGGTTTGCATTTAATCCCGTACCAACAGCTGTCGCCCCCATATTCACTTCATATAAATGTTGGCGGGATTGTTTAATTCTTTTTATATCACGCGCAAGCACTCTGCTATACGCTTCAAATTCTTGTCCAAGACGAATCGGAACAGCATCTTGTAAATGCGTACGTCCCATTTTAATGACGTGATCGAACTCGTTTGCTTTTGCACGGAAAGCAGCATGAAGTTCTTCCATTGTAATAAGAAGTTCTTCTAACATCATAAGAGTTGCAATATGAATTCCCGTTGGGAACGCATCATTCGTTGACTGAGCCATGTTTACATGCGTATTTGGGCTAATTTTTGCATACTCGCCTTTTTCATATCCCATACGTTCTAACGCTCGATTAGCAATTACTTCATTCGTATTCATATTAATAGAAGTTCCAGCACCGCCCTGAATTGGATCTACGATAAATTGATCATGAAATTTCCCATCAACAATTTCTTGCGCTGCCTCTGCAATTTCGTGCCCAATGTCTTTCGCTAAGTAACCAGTATCGATATTTGCAAGTGCCGCCGCTTTTTTCACAATTGCCATTGCCGTAATGAGTGACGGATGGATGCGATATCCTGTAATCGGGAAGTTTTCTACCGCACGTAATGTTTGTACACCATAATAAGCTCTACTTGGTACTTCCTTTTCACCTAAAAAATCTTTTTCTATACGTATATCCTTCGTTGCTATCATTTTCATCACCTATACTTTTCATTCTAAATCCCTATTTAAAAAATTCGCCCTCTAAAAATACGAGTATCATTCAGAAGAATTTTTCAGTGTCCACCTTCACTATATAGCACCTTTTTTGAAAGCGCAAACATTTAATTTTCTATATATACCTTTTATAGAAAATCATTCTTCTCCCTTCTTTATTTCCACTCGTTTAATTTGATGCATATCTTTTTCCAGAACTTTAAAAGAAAAGCCGTGTTTTTCAATAATATCTCCTTCAGCAACGATTTGCTTTTGTACCATAATCCATCCACCAATTGTATCTACATCATCAGCGATTAAGTGTATGCCAAATAAATCATTTACTTCACTAATAAGCACTTTCCCCTCTACGATTTTACACCCTTCACTTATATGCTCTATAGGCGGGTGTTCATCTTCATCATATTCATCTCGAATTTCCCCAACAATTTCTTCTAAAATATCTTCTAATGTAACAATCCCAGCTGTACCACCATATTCATCATACAACACAGCTAATGGAATGTGTTTTCTTTGCATTTGTAATAGTAAATCATGAATTGGAATATTTTCTAGTACTTCAATGACCGGCCTTGTATATGGCATAATCGAGCACTCCTCGTCCCGATTACCATCCATATAACGAATAAATAAATCCTTTACATTAACCATCCCAATGATTTCATCTTTATCTTCACCAAATACAGGATACCTCGTATATTTTTCTTGTGCGATTATTTTAATATGTGTTTCAAATGGTTCGTCCTCATATAAACCTACAACTTCCGTACGAGGTACCATAATTTCCTTTGCCACTCTATTATCAAATTCAAAAATATTATTTACATATTTAAATTCCCTTTGATTAATCTCTCCGCTCTCATAACTCTCAGATAAGATTAACCGTAATTCTTCTTCCGAATGAGCAACTTCATGTTCAGAAGCCGGATGTAATCCGAATAACCCTGTTACAAGCCTTGCTGAACCATTTAAAGCCCAAATAAACGGATACATTATTCGGTAAAAATAAATAAGTGGCTTCGATAATAATAAGCTAACTTGCTCTGCCCTTTGTATGGCGAACGTCTTAGGAGCAAGTTCACCAATGACAACATGTAAAAACGTAATCACTGCAAAGGCAATAATAAATGAAACTGTGCTGGAAATTGCAGGAGATAAATGCAGTTTTAAAAACAACGGCTCGAGTAAATGTTTTATGGTCGGCTCTCCTAACCACCCAAGCCCTAAAGCGGTAATTGTAATACCTAACTGACATGCTGATAAATATTCATCTAAATTTGAAGTTACTTTTTTTGCTGCCAATGCTCCTCGTCGTTTCTCACTAACGAGTTGGTCAATACGACTGCTACGCACCTTAATAATTGCAAACTCAACAGCTACAAAAAAACCTGTTAATGCAATAAGAATGACTACCATCAGTAATTTTAAAATATCCACATATATCCTTTAGCCTTCTTAGCTAAAGTGACACCTCCTTTAAAAAAGAAGTTTCACTTTAGTTTCTTCATTTACTCAAAAGCAACCCTATATAAAATTCACCAATTTCAAACCTCATACAATTCTAAAGGTAAACCATCAGGGTCTTGGAAAAAGACAAATTTCTTCTCCGTTATTTCATCAATACGGATTGATTCCGTCTTAACACCACATTGGCGTAAATGCTTCACAGCCTCTTCTATATTTGTAACAGCAAATGCTAAATGTCTAAGTCCAGCCGCTTCTGGGAAACTCGGGCGCTCAGGCGGACTTGGAAATGAAAATAATTCAATTTGATACTCTTCTCCTACACATAAATCTAACTTATAAGAATCTCGTTCCTTCCTATATACTTCATTTGTCGCTTTAAAACCTAATATTCGAGTATAAAAATCCTTTGACACTTCATAATTTGAACAAATAATTGCAACGTGGTGCACTCTACATATATTCATACTCTCTATTCCTTTCTTTACCAAAGATGCATATTCTCTCTTGAAATGAAAAACATATATAGCAGAATATCTCTTTTAGGGGGCTTACTATGAAATTTATTACTTTTTTCGTGGGACTTATCGTTGTTTTCTTGCTTGCTTATATTGCTAGTAACAATAAGAAACATATTAAATTTAAACCTATTTTCATCATGCTTATTATACAGTTAATTTTAACCTATTTGTTATTAAATACAGAAATCGGTCTCATACTTATTCGGATCATTTCCAGTCTGTTTACAAAGCTACTCGAGTATGCTGCTGATGGTATAAACTTCGTATTTGGCGGCCTTGCCAATAAAGGTGAAATGCCATTTTTCCTTACTGTCTTATTACCAATTGTCTTCATTTCCGTCTTAATTGGTATATTGCAACATTTCAAAATACTACCATTTTTCATTCGTTGGATCGGTTACTTCCTCAGCAAAATAAATGGTCTTGGGAAATTAGAGTCTTACAATGCTATCGCATCTGCCATTGTCGGCCAATCAGAAGTTTTTATTACGGTCAAAAAACAATTAGCTCAAATTCCAAAACACCGTCTTTATACACTTTGTGCATCTGCCATGTCAACTGTATCTATGTCTATCGTAGGTGCTTATATGACAATGATCGAACCTAAATATGTAGTAACCGCACTCGTTCTCAATTTATTTAGCGGTTTTATTATCGTACTGATTATTAACCCCTACGACGTGAAAGATGATGAAGATATTTTAGAAATAAAAGGCGAAAAGCAAAGCTTTTTTGAAATGCTTGGAGAATACATTCTAGATGGCTTTCGAGTAGCTATCGTTGTCGGTGCTATGCTTATCGGATTCGTCGCATTAATTAGCTGCATTAATGATCTATTCCTCATTATATTCGGCATTACTTTCCAGCAATTAATCGGATTCGTCTTTGCACCAATTGCGTTTCTTATCGGTGTACCAAGTTCTGAAATTGTCGCGGCTGGTAGCATTATGGCAACGAAGCTTGTAACGAATGAATTTGTAGCAATGATGGATCTTAGTAAAATTTCTAATAGCCTTTCTCCTCGTACAGTTGGTATTATTTCTGTCTTCCTCGTCTCTTTTGCTAACTTTTCTTCTATCGGCATTATTTCAGGTGCGGTAAAAGGATTAAACGAAGAACAAGGAAACGTCGTTGCTAGATTTGGCCTTAAATTACTATACGGAGCAACTCTCGTTAGCATTTTATCTGCAATTATCGTAAGCATTATGTTGTAATTAGGTAAAATTTTATCATTTTCTTCTCCTTATCTTTTGTATACAATAACGAATAGATGTCTTTATAAATAATCAAGACATCTATTTTTTATACATGTACAATCGCTTTTATTTAGCGTACAATATTTTTTATGTGTTTGAATGCGCTTCTAGATGTATATACTTTGATAGTTTTAAAGGAGAAAAAATGATGAAATCCGATATGCACAAAGATACTCGAGCCAAAAAGGGACGCTCAAAGAAAAAACGTCTACTTTGGTTCCTTCTTATTCCATTACTGGTTATAGCACTTGGAGCAGGAGGCTACTCCTTCCATATATACAGTAAAGCAAAATCAATTTTAAATAATGCCTATTCTGAACTTGGTCGCGGAGACAAATCCAGCAAACGTGAAAAAGCCGTTAAACCTATGACTGACAACATTTCCATACTTATTATGGGTGTTGATGAAAGTGATATTAGAGACAAGAATTATGGGAAAGCAACTCGTACAGATGCACTATTACTTGCAACCATTAATAAAAACGATAAATCTGTTAAGCTTGTCAGTATTCCACGTGATTCACGTGTCTATATTAAATCACGTGATAAATACGATAAAATTACACATGCGCACGTATTCGGTGGTGTAGATAGCACAATTGATACGGTAGAGAACTTTTTAGATGTTCCAGTTGATTACTATGTAAAATTCAACTTTAAATCCTTTATCAAAATTGTTGATTCCCTTGGTGGGATTACTGTAGATGTTCCAGTGGAGTTCACAGAACAAAATAGTAAAGATGAAGCAGATGCAATTCACCTTAAAAAGGGACGTCAACATTTAAATGGAGAAGAAGCACTGGCACTAGCGAGAACTCGTCATATCGATAGTGATTATATGCGCGGTCAACGACAACAGCTTGTTTTAGAAGCTATTGCTGAAAAGGCATTATCTCTGAATTCCATTAATAAAATCGGTGGTTTATTAGACGCTGTTGATAAAGACTTAAAAACAAATTTAACTTTTGATGATATGATGACAATTGCGAAAAATTCAATGGGTTCAAACTTAAAAATGGACAAATTGCAAGTAGAAGGTACTGATAAATATATAGGTGGTATTTATTATTACGTTCCAAACGAAAAAAGCGTCGATAATATTTCGACAACACTACAAGAACATCTCGGTGTTACGAATAAAAATGAACATAAAAAATTATAATAAAAAGGCTGCTAGAACTTTCTAGACAGCCTTTTTATTATAATTTTCAACATATTTCTCGTACATATTGTGACAAAAAGAGACAATCATTACAACAGTGTAACATATTTTATAAAAACATTACACACACAATGAAAATAATAGTATACTAGTACGTACATAATGTTATTTTCATCATTTTTATACAAAAAATGTAATACATATATTTATACAAAAATTTCTGGGGGGAAATAAATGAAGCTAAGTAAAATACTGATCGGTTCTGCAATTACTGGAGGCATATTACTTTGTGTAGGCGGTATTGGTGGATATCAATATGTATCCAAACTGAATAATCAATTAGATACTACTGCATTACCCAATACTACATTTGAAGGTATTTCTCTCGATGAAAAAAATAAAAAAGATATTCAAGCTATTATTAATCAAAAGATAACTGAGTTAGATCAAAAATCACTTACTTACATATTCCAAAATGATAAACAAACTTACACATGGAAAGATTTAGGGATAAATTATAAAGAAAAAGATGTTATCGACAAAATCTTTAAAGAACAAGAAGGAAATGCAATGAATCGTTACAAAATGCGGAAGCAGGCTGAAAACGGTGAATTAAAACGTGACTATAAATTAACACCTCAATTAAATACAACTGCTTATAAAAGCTTTATGAAGGATAAATATAATGAAACATTAAAAAATCCTGTTAATGCAGAATTAAGTATTGAAGGCACTACAGTAAATATTAGCCAAAGCCAAAATGGAGAAAAAATCGATAAAGAAAAGTTAACTGATTTAACGCGGCAAGCCATTACTTCTGGCACATCTGACGTTACATTACCCGTTACACTATTAAAGCCTGAACGTTCTACAGAAGATATACAGAAAATGGGGATTAAAGAAGTAATTGCTGAATATTCAACTCCAATGGCTGGCCGTAATGGGAATCAATCCTTTAACGTAAATAAGTCAGCTAATACTTTAAGTGGAGTGATTGTCGCACCTGATGAAACATTTAGTTTTAATGGCCGCGTTGGCGTAACGGATGCTGCTCATGGTTATAAATCCGCAGCTGTATATTCACAAGGGAAAGTTATACAAAGTGCAGGCGGAGGCGTTTGCCAAGTGAGTAGTACTTTATATAGCGCAGCTTTAAGAGCAGATTTAGGAATTGTTTCTCGAAGCAACCATTCTATGCCCGTAAATTATTTACCACTTGGGCAAGATGCAGCAGTAGCAGATTATGGTCCAGATTTAAAATTTAAAAACAATACAGGCAATCATATTTATATTCAAGCATTTTCAAATGGAGGTAGTATTACTACACGTATTTTCGGCACAAATACTGGTAAAAATGTTGAAGTTTCTTCTCAAGTAATTAGTAGAACTAATGATAAAATAACAGCAGTTACATATAAAAAAGTTACACAAAACGGTGAAGTAATATCTAATGGGCAAATTTCAAAAAGCGTATATAAAAGCGCTCCAAAACAATAAGACACTATCAAACAAAAAAGGCGTGATCTACTCACGCCTTTTTCTTTTGCAATAATAATAAAAAGGTTGCAAGATGGTCTTTCGTTTCTTCTAACGACCACATACGATTTCCTTGCTTCGCAGCTAATACGCACGCCTCTTCCCAAGCATCCTTTTTCTTCATATATAATAATTCATCGCGTAATTTCAAAACAATTTCTTCGTCTTCTTGCTCTATAAACTCTTCCATCACGCCTACTATTTCATCTTCATGGATACTTAACGTACAATACGATTTGAAAAAATATTGTAATGTCGTATACATATTTACTCCCCCTTCTTATTTATCAGATGGATAAGAAGTAATGATCTTATATCCTAAATCCCCTGACTTATCTCTCGCTAAAACAGTAACAGTTTTTACTAACTTGTCTTTTACATTCATATTTTTCTTTATTACCGTTTTTCCAACCGGGAATGAATGTGTTGTATTTAATACGAGACGAGCCTCTTTAGAATTTTTTAACCAATCTTGAATTTCCTTATCATGCTGCTTCAAACTATCTTTTACAGCTTTCGTCGCTGTTTCCTTGTCATAGTATGTACTTGCTGCGGATACTTTATCTGTCTTCAAGCGATTCTTCAAATCTTCTTCTGATTTGCCTACATGTCTTTCAATCGTATGACCATTTTTAGGTGGCCCTTCCATTTCATCTAAAATATTATCACTAATTTTTTCTACTGATGCCGATTGATTCCCTGTTTGTTTCTCTGTTTTTTGTTCTTTTCCTGCACATCCACTTAAGATCAGCATGAGTGCCAATAAACTACTCACGAAAAGACTACTTATTCGTTTCATCATATCACCTCTTTCATGATTATTATCGTAACTTCACTAAAAGTCAATTTCACATCGAAAAAACATACACATTTTTCAAATTCCTCATCTATTTTTCATAAAACCGCTATTTTTGACTTTTTATAAATATACCCCTATGTTTTCACAATTATTTCCCAAGTTTAAACACCTATAAAAACACCAAATAAAGCCTTTAAATAAAGGGTTTATTTGGTGTTTTTTAAGTCATTTAAATATACCCCTCATCATATATACCCAATACCTATATAAGGTATATTAATGGTGTTTTATCAACGTTTTTCTACATTATGTAAATTTGTACTTGCCTACACAATGGAAATATGGTGTAATGCAAAAAAAGATAAAGGATTTTAAACAATGGCTGAAACAATTCAAAACTTCTTAACAGACTATTATTCAATCGCAATTCCACTTAGTATCTTAATCAACATAGTCATTAGTCTTTTAGGTGTTATCCCTAGTATTTTTTTGACCGCTATTAACATACAGCTCTTTGGTGTAGCAAATGGAACTATTATTTCGATCGCTGGTGAGGCGTTAGGGGCTATTATCTCGTTTTATATTTATCGTATAGGTCTTCAGAAATTCACTCACAGCAAAGTAAATAAGTATCCAAAGGTAGAACGCCTACTTTATGTAGAGGGTAGAGAGGCCTTTCTACTCGTCCTATCGTTCCGCCTCATTCCTTTCATTCCGTCTAGTATCGTGACTTTATTTGCAGCTCTAGGTAAAATGTCATTACTATCCTTCAGTATTGCCAGTACAATAGGTAAAATACCGGCATTATTAATCGAGGTATATTCTGCTTATCATGTCATGAACGGAACAAATGAAGCGAAGTGGATTGTAACAATCGTGGGCGCTATTGGATTGTTTTATTTGTGGAAAAAATGGAGAAAAAAATAAAGAAGGAGCATAGGCTCCTTCTTTATTTTTGAGGTATTTTATTAATAGCTATCCTTTAGATCGTTAGTTAATACCAACAGCACTAAATGATTGCTTAACTGCATTTACTTCAGCAGAGTTCGCACCATATAAATCAGCTGCAGCTTGTACTGCACCAGCACGCGCTTGACTAAATGTAGTAGATTGCGTGAAATATTGTGTGTTTGCACGGTAATAAATTGCACCTAGCTTATCTTTACCAATACCAGTTACAGTTACACCGTAATGCGTACCGCCATTTGCTAATAAATAAGCTTGTTTGTTAATAATACCACTGTTCGTATGAACCCCACCGTTATCACTAGTACCAGTGTAACGCTTAGAATAATGATCTGGATCACCATATTTCGTTGGATCACTCATAGAGCGAAGCGCATCTCCTGCTTTACCAGGCGTATAAATATCTTCACCAATTTCCCAATCTGGGTTACGGTTATCATAGAATTCTACTAAAGTACCAAAAACATCTGAAATAGCTTCATTTAATGCTCCTGATTCATTTTGATAGATTAAATCTGAGCTATACTCTGTAACAGCATGCGTTAATTCATGGCCAATTACATCAATTCCACCAGACAATGAAGTGAATGTTACACCATCACCATCTCCGTATACCATTTGAGAGCCATTCCAGAACGCATTGTTATACTTACTTCCGTAATGAACTGTTGATTTTAATGGTGCTCCTGCATCATTAATAGAATTTCTATTAAAAGTAGCTTTATAATAATCATATGTTTTACCTGCATAGTAATGAGCATCTACCGCTACTGCATCATACGCTGCATTGAAAACATTATCTGCATCTACCCATAATGTTCCTGGCAATGTAGTACGATTTTTCGCATCATATGTGAAAATCGTTGCTCCGCGCGTATTATCTTGTAAGTAGTAAGATGAGCCAGATAACGTTGTATTAAGCGACTTCGTATCTCCTAATACACCTTTACCAGTACCCACTGCATTTGTTCCTGTTACAGGCTTTACAGCTGGTTTCGCTTCCTGTTTAGGTGCCTCTTGCTTAACTGGTGATTTATCTTCATTTGCTACATGATCCAATTTATTATATTTATTTAATACTTTACCGCTGTCTGCTTCAATGAAATAGTAGTAGTTTCCTGGGCTTGGCTCTAAGAAGTTTAAATTTACAACGTATGCATATGTTGTTTCTTCACCGTTTTGATATACATATAAGTCCGCTTTTGGTTCTACCTCATATTTAGGTGTTACCCCTAAATCTTTTTGTGCAATTTCAATTGCTTTTGCGCCTTCGATCTTATTTTTATTTTTCAACTTTTCTTTTTTGTCTAAATCAGGTGCAACTGTTCCAGACAATACTTTTAAAGAACCATCTTTACTTACGTGAGCTACTTGCGTAGAACCCCATACAGGTACTCCTTCATATACTTGTTGCAAACGTAATACTGTTGAATCAGTTACAGCATCTTTCTTCACTTGTTTCACTTTGAAAGAATCTTGCGCACTCTTTTCCCCTAACTTGTAATCACCTTTTGCTGCGTTTAAGTAATCAAACACAACAGATTCTGCTTTCTTACCAGTTGCCCCAGTTAGATCCCCAGAAACAAACTCCGGTGACTGTACTGTCTCATTGTACTTCTTCGTAGAGAGCACATTTTTAGAATCTGCAAATGCAGAGCCTGTCCCTCCGAACGTTGTAACTGCCATTCCTGTCGCTAACACTAATGCTAAACTTTTCTTTTTCATGAACCTTCCCCCTAATAAATTATTTTTTGAAAAAGAGTAGTTTCATATTAGCATTATGTTTCCACTATTAATATACTAAAAATTCAATTAATTTTTTTCTCAAGTTTTGTAGAATTTTGAGGAACAAATATTGAAAAACCCCTTTCCGGTTGGAAAGGGGCTTTTTATTAAGAATTTACCAATTCAACTACTTTTTCTCCTTGACCATAGATATCCGATGTCCAAGCATATTGCGGTTCCAATACCACCAGTACAGCTACCAAAGCTAAAGCACCAATAATTATTTTCTTTTTCATACTATTTTCCTCCCTTTTCTTCTAATAAATTAATTGCTAATTTATAATAATTATTACTTTCTCTAAACTCTAATAATTCTTCGTGGTATCCTGCTAGTTCTAAATAAACCAGTTTTAATTCTTTTTTATTTTCTTCGCCTCTAAAAAATGGGATTGCCTCAACTTCTAAAAACTTTTTATAAACATCTTTAGTTTCAAAGTATTTATGCTTAAGCATTAAAAGTATATATAGCATACTTTTATACTTTTCATCCCTCTTCGCGATATCTATCCCTTTATCAATCCAATCTTTCGCTTCTTCAAATTCTTTTAATTCAATACACTGTAAAGCGATTTCATACACTGCATCAATATAATTTAAATCCTCTTCCTTCTTGTACTTTAAGCATTGCAAATAATAATCTTTAGCTTTTGCATAATCTTTTAAGTTGTAGTACAGGAAGCCTAAATTATTTAAAGCAATGGCTGTTATATTTTCTTTATCGGCAAAAGAATTTGCTTCCCTCAAAATATTATTATAAATAGATAGTGCTTCATTATATTGTTTTTTTTGTATATAACTCAATGCAATAAGTAACTGGCAATTTATCACATAACGAAACTTATATTCATTCTTGAATCCTTCCATTGCTACATTAGCAAAATGTAAAGTCATATGTTCAACTTCCAATTCATTATAAACAAGAGCTAAATTAAAATATATTCCATTTTCGTGATAACCTTGTTCCTTTGCCATTACTTCTGTTCGAGTCAAGTATTCCAATGCCCTCTTATATTTATGTTGTAAAAAATAATATAGACCTTTACTATACGTATATAATAATTTCTGAAATGGCGAATACTTTTTGTACATCTTTTTTAATCTCTCTAATTCTTCTTCAACAGCAGGAAAATCTCGTTTCATAATTAAATAACGCGTATAAAGCAGTTTATAATAATTTATAATTTCAAAATCCAAAACATGCTTCATTTCACCTTGCAATTCTTCATATATGCGTTCTACTTGTGGCTTGTCCAAATGAACTAATGCATTCAACCATTCATCCAACTTCACCTTCACATCTTCTTCTACATCTCTCAAATCCGTCACGGCAATTTCTAATCTTGTGCAGAGCAATTGTAGAATCTCTTCTGATGCTTCGATCTTTCCATTTTCGATTTTACTTAAGTATGAGACAGAACAAATGCCCTGACATAATTCTTCTTGTGTCATTTTTTGCTGTAGCCGTTTGTAAAAGACTTGTTTGCCTATTTTTTCTAATGTTTGTTGCATTGTCCTCCTCCATTCTCATTTACCCCCATTACTCTAATAATACATAAAATCTTGAGAAATATAAATTGATAAATGTTAATTTTCTAAAAAATATGCATTATTTCATTTTTTTCCCTCTTGACTACACCTTCATATCCATTCTTTGCTACAAGCGGTGAAAAATTGGTATACTATAACCAAATTATGGAGGTGTTTTCGCGATGACTTATTATAAAGACGATAGCTATGCCTTACATACAGATTTATATCAAATTAATATGGCTTATACATATTGGAAAGATGGTATTCACAATCGCCGCTCGGTGTTTGATTTATACTTTCGAAAGCTTCCATTCGAGAACGGTTATGCTGTTTTTGCCGGTCTTGAAAAAATTGTAGAGTACATAGAAAACTTCAGCTTTACCGAAAGCGATATCGCTTATTTAGCAGAATTGCAATTTGAAGAAGAATTCCTTCATTATTTACAAAACATGAAATTCACTGGTACGGTTCGTAGTATGCGAGAAGGTGAAGTTGTCTTTAATAACGAGCCTTTATTACGTGTTGATGCACCGCTTGGCGAAGCACAAATTATTGAAACTGCCCTGTTAAACATTGTGAATTACCAAACATTAATTGCAACAAAAGCAGCTCGTATGAAGCACGCTGCAAATAACGATGAACTTTTAGAGTTCGGCACAAGACGTGCCCACGAGTTCGATGCAGCCCTTTGGGGTACACGTGCTGCCTTTATCGGTGGTTTCTCATCTACGAGTAACGTACGGGCTGGGAAACGCTTCGGAATACCTGTAGCCGGCACACATGCGCACTCTTTTGTTCAAGCTTATCGTGATGAATATGTTGCTTTTAAGAAATACGCTGAAACTCATAAAAAGTGTGTCTTTCTCGTTGATACATATGACACATTAAAATCTGGTGTTCCAAATGCAATTCGCGTGGCAAAAGAGTTCGGGGATCGCATCGATTTTTATGGCATTCGCCTCGATAGTGGTGATATGGCTTATTTATCTAAAAAGGCAAGAAAACTACTAGATGAAGCCGGGTTTACAAATACAAAAATTATTGCTTCTAGCGATTTAGATGAATACACCATTATGCATTTAAAATCTCAAGGAGCAAAAATTGATGTATGGGGCGTTGGAACAAAATTGATTACGTCCTTTGAGCAACCAGCATTAGGGGCTGTTTATAAACTCGTTGCGATTGAAGATACTGATGGAAAGTTAAATGATACAATTAAAATTTCATCTAACCCGGAAAAAATCACTACTCCAGGACTAAAACGAATTTATCGCATTATCAACCGAGTTAATGATCATGCAGAAGGCGATTATATTGCATTAGATTGTGAAGAACCAGGAAAAGAAGAACGCTTAAAAATGTTTCACCCTGTTCACACGTATATAAGTAAATTTGTAACAAACTTTGAAGCGCGCGAACTGCATAAAGACATTTTCGTTAACGGTGAAAGAACATATGAACTACCTGACATATTGGATATTCAAAAATACAATGAACAGAGTCTCGCGTTATTTTGGGAAGAGTATATGCGAACTTTAAATCCTGAAGAGTACCCTGTCGATTTAAGTCAAGAATGCTGGGATCATAAAATGAATTACATTCAAACTGTTCGAGAACAAGTCGAAAAAAATATACAAAAATAAAACAGAGAAGCTTCTCCTTCTCTGTTTTTTCAATACTATATGTATCTTTGTGGAAAATATATTAAAATAATAAGACAAATATTTTTTATTTGTAAATTTAAATATTAAGTTATTTATTTATAAAATAATATTTGTTATTATTTTATTGAGTCAATTTCAACAGAATAACCTAAAAAAGAGGACGCAGGTTAAAATGTACCCTATAGAATAGACACTTAAAAAAAAGTCTATTCTATAGGGTCTTTCTTGTATAATGAGAGAAAA
>NZ_JAQFUL010000032.1:0-52513 GCF_027716265.1 Bacillus cereus group sp. Bc031 | reverse complement strand
CCAAAAGTACATTACGTGTTTTTTAGTTTGTTTGAACGAAAGTTCATTTTGTTTTCGTTCTTAAGTTGATGGGCATGAATAAGCACCCCTACTAGTGCGAATATCGTGAAATAAATATATGTTTCTCTTTGATGAATGATTCTACTATTCAAGCTAACATACCTCCGTTTTGATAGATAGTGAACGCAACATACACAATTGCTCCTAATAAAATAGAACAAGCCCCTGGAAAGCTCTGTATCAGCTTGATTTCTTTTTTTGGTAGTTTTGCCCCAAATATAGAAGCAGCATGCTCCAATTGGTCTTTAATCGCTCCTACAAACCCTAAAATTTTAATTAATCGATAAACACTAGCAATCCAAAAGAATAGTAAATGGAAAGCTGTTAATGTAATGGCGGTAAGCATAGCCGATTCTTCTACTACATTGCTAACATATAAGGCTACCACCACAAGCATTTTGGTATCACCAGGTGAAGAAAATTTAAATGTCTCTAGCAATAAACCACACGCTAAGGCCATGACTAGTACAATTGCAATCTCTTTCCCTGTTCTTATTCCAGCAAAATACGTGATTCCTATCCCCAATATTAAGAATAGTAGATGCCACATATTCTTTGTTTTTCTATATTTCAAATCAGTAAATACATTTAGGAACATGTAACTTAGTAATAATCCCACAATATACAGACCCATTTTCTTTACTCCCCTCTTAATTTCAAAAAAAATTCTGTGTAAAAAAGGGAACCACTTTTAGAGTAGCCCCCTCTTTTATTTTTATATTTATTTTTTGTTCCAAGAATCAACATCTGCATTGCTTGATGCTTTTGTGAATCGTGCCAGGATCGTATCATAGCCACCTTGGATTGCCTTCCATACAAATGGGCCAATTACTAATACGATAATCACCGCTAACGCGATTAACATACCGTTTTCTGATGATAATTGTGAGTCTTCATTTTTTAACCAACTTTTCATTTTTGCTAACATTTCATTTCGTCTCCTTTATATATCGATTTTAAGAATCTACTAAAATTAGAACTTATCTATTTAAATCTTTAATTACTTATTCCATGAATTTACGTCTGCATTGCTTGATGCTTTTGTGAATCGTGCCAGGATCGTATCATAACCACCTTGGATCGCTTTCCATACAAATGGCCCAATTACTAATACGATAATCACCGCCAAAGCAATTAACATACCGTTTTCTGATGATAGTTGTGAATCCTCATTTTTTAACCAATTTTTCATTTTTGCTAACATATTTAAATTCCCCTTATCTATTTATTTGAGCTATACGTTACAAACATCATTAATCTAAAACCTTTATTACTTATTCCAAGAATTTACATCGGCATTATTTGATGCTTTTGTGAATCGAGCTAGAATCGTATCATAACCACCTTGGATTGCTTTCCATACAAACGGGCCAATTACTAATACGATAATGACCGCCAAGGCGATTAACATACCATTTTCTGATGATAATTGTGAGTCTTCATTTTTTAACCAATTCTTCATTTTCGTTAACATATATCTTGCTCCTTTACCTATTCCATTTTTGATAATATCTTCTATAAACTTGCAAATCCTTGCATTAAAGATTGAATAACAATCACCATTGGATAAATCACAATACATCCAATAACTGCGACATTAAATTTATTCATTTCCATTGGTTTATTTTGAATGAGACGGTTATAGTTCTCATGTTTTAACTCACGCATCATTTTAATCTGTGCGTCCATAATACGAAGACTCTGTACCTTGTCCGTTTTTTGTGCTTGTTGCAATGCAATCGTAAAGGTATTTACTTCTGGACTATTTAAAGCAGCAGCAAAGTTTCGAAATGGTTGATCCGATCCTGCATACATTTCTAATTCCGCAGTAAGTGTAGATACATACGGACTAAGATGTCTTCCGGCATATATTTGCGCCTTTTTTACTGCTTCTAATGTTGTATGTGTTTTTAACAACTGCAGCATAGGAATTAGATACTCTGGTAATTCGAACTTCCTAGCTTCTATCGCCTGCTTGATTCTTCTCTTTAATAGATAATCAGGATAGAAATAAAGCAGCGGGGAAATTAAAACACCCACTTTAAATAAGTAGTAATCATGGAACACCGTACATATCAAGAAAACAGAGGTGAAAATGATGGGATATGCTACCTTCATTTTTAAATATTCTTCTGGTTTCGTATCCAAGCCAGCTTCTTCTAATTTTTTCTGAATCTGCTCTTTCTTTTCTTCTGTCAGATACTTATGTGATAACGACTGGAAGGGCGCGAGCATCATTTGATTTAAATTCTTCTTTTCAATTCGTTTTGCATTTTCTACATAGTTCGTAAGTAAGCTACCGCTATCTTTTTTACTTTGTAGAAAGGTAGAGAATACCCAGTACATGACAACGAATACTACTACAGCTAAAATCGTAGCCACCTTATTCCCCTCTTTCTGTTGGGTTATAGTTTGCAATCTTTTCTACACGGGTTGCTAAGAAAAAGACAATGAACATATTCACCGCTAATGCGATTTTCCCCATCATAGAACCTGCTAAAAATCCATATGCTTCTTTTGACATCAGCATAATCAAAATCGGCATGGCGATAACGATTAAGCAGTTCTGTACAAAGGCACGTTGTGCTTGTGATAAACTAGAACGCAATCTTGCCAAGTACAACTTTTGTTTTTCGAAATCTTCTGCAATATCCAGTAAGACTTGCACTGAATTCGCTCCACCTTCTCGGCTACACACTTCCAACATTTCATGGAAGAATACCAATTCTCTAAAATTAAACGTTTCATTGAATCCTCTAAACGCACGATGCATTGTGGTACCACCTTCTAATAGAAGAGAAACTTTTTCTATTTCTTCTTGAATGCTTTCATGCATCATTGGCTTTACTTGTACTAACACGCGTTTGGCATTATTACTAATTTGAAGTGCATTCGCAACTGCCTTCATATAAATAGAGAGGCGGTCAATGACAACCAAGTAGTAACGTTTTTTTCTTCGATAGAGAAGAAACCTTGGAACTAAAAAACCACATAAAATGGTAATCAGTGTATAAGGATCTTGTCCAAATGAAAAATAGAACACTGCTGCAATACTCATCCCAGAAAGAATCGTATATATCCAGTACATACTCTTTGTCAATTTCCATTCGTACTTTTGAGCTTCTTGGATAACGGATTGCGGTAGATACAATCGTATCCCTTTAATATTCCTTAATTCCAAGCGTCTTTCTTCCTTCTCAGTTTCTTGTACAAATTGAGAAAGAGCAGAACCCTTCGATTTTGCAAAAAGTAAAACGAGCAATCCTACACTAATAAAGATTAAAAATATACATCCATAGGCTAACAAACTATGCATACTGCACCTCCTGTTGTGAAAGGAATGGCGCATAAAGAGCTGGATTTACAGTAGAAGAACGGAATTTCTTCTCCATTTCAGCTGAAATTTTTGCTGTAATGATATGATCTCCATGAATCTTTCCTACTCTTTCATTCATTTCATCATATTCCTCACCCGAAGGAATAAATTGAGAAAGCTGATTGAACTGTATATCATCTTGATAATCCAACAATTCAATCATCTCTGTAATATAGCGATTCCCATCATCTTTCTTTTCTAAAAAGACAATCACATCAAATGTCTGTGAAATTAATTCATATAAATACTGAGCATCGATATTCGCACCACTTTGCAGGCACATAAGCATTAAACGTCTAACTGCTTCTTTCGCACTTCTTGCATGGACAGAGGTAAAGCCAGGATGTCCTGTTTGGAAGAAGTTAATCATTTTCAATGCTTCTTTACCCCTCGATTCCCCTACGATTAAACGTTTTGGTCCTTGACGTAAAGCATTTGTTAACAACCTATCAAAATCGATTGCATTTTCCTCAACTTCGGATGCCCTACACTGCATCGGAACAAAATGATGTTCCGGAAAAATGCGATGCAAATATAATTCAGGGTTATCTTCTACTACAAGAGTACGTTCTTTTTTCTTTCCTTTCGGAATGTGAGAGGCAAGATATTTCATAAACTCTGATTTTCCGGTACCTGTAGCTCCAGCAACTAGAATATTCATTTTGGCTTTCACAGCTGCAGCCAAAAAGTTCAGCATTTCTTTCGATGCTTGATTGGTAGATAACATACGTTCTTCAGAGGCACGAAGGTGATCTGCATTCTTACGAATCGTTATTGTTGTTCCGAGTCCCCCAAGTTCATCTAACGCAATATTGATACGGATATACGGAAACACGCAGTCCACATAAGGCTTTGCTGTATTTAATGACTCTGATGTACTGTTTACCATCTTATAAGCTAGAGCTTTCACTTCTTCTTCCGTCTCAAATCGGTAAGGAAATGTACATTCTCCCTCTCCAATTTTTTCGTAAATAATTTCTTTTGTGCCATTGATATAAATATCGGTTACATCCTTATCTTCTTTTAAAGGTTCTATAATCCCAAACCCCACAATATCGTCACACACCATATTTAGTAACTGTTCAGAAGGTACCTCTGAAATGACAACTTGATTGCTTAATAGAAAGCTTTTAATAATTTGTTCTACAGTTGCTCTCTTTTCTTTATTCATAAAGGATTCACTTAAAATATCACGATGGTCTTTTACTAAAAATGCGCGAATTTCATCTGTAATATCTTTGATTTGTTGAGCTGTAGTTGTACCTAACTTTCGAGCTGTTTTGGCACGAATCCTATAACCAAAATGATATAAATCCACTCGATTTCGCTTTAAGGCGACTTGTTTTTCCTGTAAATAGCCCCACATACTCCTTGTCCCCCTTTTAACTTCGTAAACCAAAGAGACCCTTTTTCATAGAGGATTGCTGGGATGGAATATTAAGACCAGCTGCTTCCATAATGTGATGGACCTTTGTATTAATTTGCGGGGAACCAAATTGCATTCCCCATTCGTAACTCGTACGATCCCTGTCATACGGAATTGTCACCGCAATATGTTGGGAAGAAAGCTTTTCAATATCTTCTACATAATTCTCATCTGCCATATTTAGCACATGAATCATTCGAGGTAATGTTAACTTTGCATCTTCTATTAGTTGTAATTCACGTTTGATAGCTAATGCACCACGAGGATTTCCATTTAGCACATGAACAACAAGGTCTGATTGATATAGGATTGGATAACTCAACACCTCCGATAATTCAGTTGGCACTGATAGAATGATATAATCATATTCTGTGTCTACAAGTGATTCTATAAATGCCGTTACAAACAATTCTTTGTTTTGAATCTCAGGGAATTGAGCTAGGTTATAGCCTGATGGAAATACCAGAAAATCCATCTTATCGTGTAATTTTTGTATCAACCTTGGATTTACTTTTTTCTCTAGTAAATCTTGCTTGGTACAAATATACTGCAAGAGATTGTATTCATTCTCTTTTCTTACAAGCTCTAGCATGTTCTTACTCTCATGGCTAAGACCAGTTGTAACCGCAAAGCTTGGTCTTACTTGGTCCGCTTCTACATAAAGCACTTTTTTCCCTAAATGAGCCAATTCATTCGCCATCGTAATACTTAACGAGCTTTTTCCTACGTTTTCATTTGTGGCATAAAAGGCAATGATTCTTACTTGCCGATCCATCTTAAAAACTCCTTTCTTACTTAGATTCGCTCAGATACTGCGATACATACTCTTTTACATTTTTAGAAATTGGATTGGTCGAATGCTTCTCTACATAGTCTAAAATGTTCTTTTGATCCGATATTTGCGAGAATCCTTCAGCTGGTTCTAATTCTTTCCCTGTTTGTTCTACCTTTTGTCCAACTGCAACAGGAATTACATCTCCAAGTGTTTTCGCACGGTTTAGATATTGAAGTTGTTCAGGTGAAACAGCCAGTGTATATAATCGCGTTACCTTTGGCTTTTGTTTTCCTTCTTGTTCCTCTTTTGATTCTTTCTTTTCTAATACAAATGCATCTTCTGTATTGCTATCTTTTGCAGCAGTCACACGTACACGTTGGAATAGACCACCGAATACAACCTTCTCATTGTCCCCTTCTTTTACAACCTGTTTGAAATACAAGTCCACATACGTGTTCGGAATAATACTATTCCCTGAACTTGTTTCCAAATCAACGAGTAACGGAAAAGCAACTTCTCCATCTTTCAAATTTAAAATGGCAGAGTCAGGTAACTCCTCTTTCTTTACTACCTTGTTTTTAAAGAGATAGCTATTTTCTGTAATGGGCTGCCCATCATTTGTCCACTTTCCTACAACATCTTTTTTGTTTACACGTAATGCATTGGGTGGAATGGCATCACCAGGTAATGTTCGTTCCACTAGCATGTCTTCTTTAATTTCTGTATGCGCAGGTATATCCTTTGCGGCTACAACAATCTTTGTTGGTTTTACAGCATTTTCTACCGCGAAATGATTGTATCCATAGATCCCCGCTACTGTTGCAGCAGCTAAACCTACCGCAGCAATCTGCTTCTTTTGAAACTTAGATGGCTTCAATGTTTGTATTCCTCCTTATGTAGCCTTTAAACGCAAAAAAAGGACACACCTATGGCATAATGCGCCTTAGGTGTGTCCTTTTAGCTAATCTAAAGTCTATATGAAAATGTTGGATTTGGTTTCTTTAATATTACAATTTCAATATTATGATATATAGAGTTTCATGTCAATCATTTCTAAAAAAAATATTATTTTTACCATTTCAAATCTCTGATCCCAAAACTTAAAAAACCCTTAAAAACGTTGTCATATCAAGGTTTTCAAGCTATTAACCCACCCTCAAATATGGTATAATGAATATAACGTAACTGAATATTTCAGGGTGGTCGGTTGCTATCCTTTCTCTTTCATTTTATGGAGAAAGGAGGTGATCGAATGGATATACTTTTCACGATAGCAATTGAGATACTGAAAGTAATTGCTAGAGAAGTCGCTGTATTTTTTGCAAAACGAGTAGGTAAATACCTATCAACGTCTTGGAAGCAAATACAAAAAAAGCGACGAAAAACGAAAAGAACCACCCACAATGCCGGCAAGCGTTTGAAGGGTGATTCTAAGAAAAAATAAACTCTTTTTTAGCAACCATCCACCTTGCGGTAGCAGTTACATAAGACGAAGTGTTACCAGCACTTCGTCTTTATTAGTTTATGCAAAAACTATCTTTGTAATACTTCTACACATATTATAACACCAACTATAGTACCTGTCATGTATATTCATCCACTATAGCTAGTTAAATAAAACAAAATACTTTTAGTACGAAATCAATTTCGTTCCTGTTTCAAAATACTTTGCAGGAGCATAGCTTTTCCCATTCCGATCCTGAAATTCACTTCCAATATATAATGAGATAATCATTACGATAACTCCCAAAAAAATTGTTCTTCTCATACGCTGTTTTTTCTTTTTATCCATTCGGAAATTCCCCTTTCTACAAAAAAAGACACATCCCAATTAAGGGATGTGCCTTTGGTTTATCCATTCAGCTACTCGTTTAAGATGGATATATTATTGTGTCGACTCATCTAATTATACTATATTTTATGTTTATTTCCCATTCTTCATGTAATACCAATCAGTCAGTTTATGAAGTAGTTCTTCATTCCCTACCCAGTTCCATCCTACTCCACTACCTCCAGGGAATGGATCATCAGGAAATACTCTTCTTTTTATGAAATCATCGTACGCAACACCCTTAATCTCTACTTGCTCAGTTAAACATAAACTCATTTCATTGATACCTGCTGGAGCTGTTTCTACATTAAAAGTGTATACACCATCTTTTGTCTTCAGTGGTGAATACCATTTTTGGCCACCATCAATGATTTTCTCTTGTCCATCCCAATATAAAGACTTAGTTGGTCTTTTACTATCAAAAACATGTCCCGTTGATTCAGATAAATACATATTTTTAGGTAAGAATTTCGCTGTATTATCTTTAAGTTCGTTCTTCTCTAAATCTTGAGTAGACTTTAATCCTTCGTCTGCAAATGGGTATTGTGCCTTAGCAGCAGTAAATATACCCGGGTAATTTGCATTCCACTCATTTTTGTACTTACCGTTTACTTCATACGAAAATCCATAACCAGAATGCAGCTTAGAAGGAGCTAAATTATCAATACTCCCTGTCAAAGTTTCATAATACATTTTCCCAACTATATCTTCTTTTGATACACGTTCACTTACTGTTTCTACTACACCTTTTACACTCGTTACACCACACATTGCCTTTTCTTTTGAAGGCTCATAGATTGCTGTTTTAATAGGATTATTTTTATACGTAGTTTCCTCTATGTCTATGCGATTACTCGCAGGGTTAATTTCTGCTTGAATTGTTCCTTTACCTTTATGTTGCCAGTCAAGGTTCAAGGTTTTCTTTTCTCCCTCAGTTAATCTTACCTTTTGTGATGATACTTGTTGTCCATTATGTTTTAACACAACTACTGTTTCAGGGTTCGTATATTTTTCTTCTAATACATCTAATTTTTTAAGTTTATTCTTCTCTTTTTCAAACTTTTGTCTTGCATTATCTAGCTTACTTGCCGCACTATCTAGTTTATTTTCTTCCCAAGAGCAGTCTCTATCATAATAGTGATCCCTTCCCTCGGCATCTACTTCATGAATTGGATTACGGCGACAATAACTTAGACTAGATTGAGCGCTATCTCTTTCCGATTCAGAGCTATTTACTTCTTGTTGAGACTTGTTAATATTGTTGTTTACCTTTGCTCTATATTGATCACGCTCTGGTTTAAAATTATCACGTGATACATCTACTCTTGTTTTAATATTCTTTCCTTCTCTTGCTGTTTCTCCTTCAATTCGATCAGCAGAGAAATCAATTTTATATTTAAAATCATCTTCATCACCTGGATTTGGATTAGGTGTTACTTCTGTGCCACAGTTACCATCAATGGTGAAATCAACTTTTTTCTCGTTCGACTCCCTTTGAACAGCATCAAGGACTTTAATTTTCGCAGTATATCGACCACACATTTGCGGCTGCCACTTTAGTTCTTCTGACTTAAATTGCCCTGCATCACCTTCATTTGGTTTTTGATTATCTTTTTGCGGAGTTGAACGTAGATAATTTTCTTGATGATACACGGTTTCGCCATCTTTTGTAATATCTAGCATCCATTTAACTCGGTTCCGTTCTCCAGCAGCTTTTTGATAAGGGTTTATTGTTGTTCCATTGGGATCTCGGTCATTGTATCCTTTATTTTTACTTACATATTCAAAACCGTTAAATGTAAATTTTACGGGTATATCTTTTTTCCCACTCGTAGCTTTAAAATCTTTTATTTGAGGTTTACTTGTGCGTACATACCACAAACTATACCTATTCACACCATTTACACCACCAGCACCTGCGTATCCACCAGAAAGATAGGCAATGTCTCTAATCCAGTAGAAACTTCCTAAAGAATCATTTGATCCTTTGAATTTTATGATTTTATGTTTTGCCATATTTGTTAAAACAAAATCTGGCTGACCCCAATATTTATCTTTAACAACAGTTTTTGTAACTTGTTCAACTTCTGTTACCATTCGATCCCCAACAACAACTGCACTGTTAATGTAACCATCATTTGAGATTCGAACATAAGGATCTGATGTATCTTCATTTTGGACTAGATTTTCCCATGGATTTCCCCAATTGAATGAACCATTGTAAACAGCAGGAAAATGTAAATCAGCTTTATAATCGAACTCTTTTGATTTGTAACCACTTCCTGGTCTAAGCAATTTACCTTTTAATTGTAATTCGTCTGATTTTAATAACGAATTTTCGCTACCATCGAAAAATGGTATGTTATTATTCGCCGCACTCGCAACCGATGGCAATGCTAACATTAATGATGTGCAAGTTAACAATACTCTTTTTCGTAACTTCACAAATTTCCCTCCTTAAATACAAAAAAGGACAAACCTGTACCCTAGGAGGTACGTAAGGTTTGTCCTTCACGTAATTTACTAATAATCATTATATTGACTTTAAACAATTATACAATATGGGATAATACTTGTAAATACTTACTCGTTATTTAGGTTCTACTTCTACATACATTGTATGTTCAGCTGTTGACTGTCCAATACGAATTTTATAATTACCTTTTTCATAAGTATTAATTGTTTTCGCTTCAACTGTTTCTTGAATTTCTTTATCTAAATTTAAACCGTTCATGAAAGTTACCCATTTTTTTGTTAATTCCACAGTAGCTTCATTGTTATCAAGGAATAGAATTTTAAAATCATTTGCATTACCTAATACAACAAATTGTGCTCCAATTGTACCTTCTGGTAAATACATGTTTTTATCTAACACATATACGCCACCTAATAGATTGTCATATTTTAGGTTAGTGTGGTACTTATTGTTAATACCTTTTAGAATATTTTGAGCTTCTGATGATATTTGTTTTTTTACAGCAGGATTTTCTAATGATTCAGGGAAATATTCGAAATCGTCTGATACAATATTCGCATCTAATCCTTCAGGGACTTTAGGCTGGTCTGGCTTCACTTCTGGTTTTTCCTCTGGTTTTGTTTCAGGTTTTGGATCTGGCTTCACTTCTGGTTTTTCCTCTGGTTTTGTTTCAGGTTTTGGATCTGGTTTCACTTCTGGTTTTTCCTCTGGTTTTGTTTCAGGTTTTGGGTCTGGTTTTACTTCTGGTTTTTCCTCTGGTTTTGTTTCAGGTTTTGGGTCTGGCTTCACTTCTGGTTTTTCCTCTGGTTTTGTTTCAGGCTTTGGATCTGGCTTCACTTCTGGTTTTGTTTCTTTTTCAACTGCATTAATAGAGTTATATAAGAACTGACTATACGCTTCACGTGTTACAAACATTTTTGGAGAATACATATTATCTCCTGTACCAATTGTAACTCCATTTTCTTCTAATGCACTAATTGCACCGTAAGACCAAGAATTTTTATCAACATCTGCAAATTTTGTTGTTTTCGTTGCCTTAAATTTAAAAGCATTTGTAAGCACTTGTGCCATTTGTTCACGAGTTAAAATATCATCTGGACCATATTTTCCATCACCAAATCCATTTACAAGTCCCGCTTTAGCAAGTGCTAAGATTTCTTTTTCAAACAAATGCCCTTTAATATCAGTAAAAGGATTTTTGAAGCTAGCATCTGCATCTGCGGGTTTAACGTACATATAAATCATACGAGCAACTTGCCCACGAGTTACATTGTCACCAAAACCAAAGATTTTATTTCCGTACCCTTGTACTACTTTACGATTTGTTAAATCATAAATTGCTTTCGTAGACCAGTGATTTGCTGGAACATCACTGAATTTTAGTGAATCTGTGTTATCAGCCTTAGCAGTAAATGCTCCTGCTCCTAATAAAGATGTTCCCATAATTGTTAGTGCTGTTGCTGTTTTTAAAAATTTGTTTGCCATTGTTTGTTCCTCCAAATATATTAGTTTTTTCATAGATTCTTTTATTGTACCGAATTTAAACATAAAATCCAGATACTTTAACATATTAATTTATTAATTAGCGTTTTTTTATAACCGCTGTTCTATATGGAAAATATTACCATATAAAAATAGGCTTGTAAAGTATTTTTATATATTTATTTATAAATATATTTTTCTAGCAAAAAAACCATACTTTTCAGCATAGTTTTTTATAGTGAAAATCTTTGAATTTTTATCACTTAAAATACACTTGTCCCAATCCATCTTTACTCGCCCATATCGGAGCCTTTATGCCATCTACCCCAATCAGCTTAAATATGAAGAAATGGTGTTCTGCTTTCACCTTAAAAGAAAGAGGTTGACTATGATCAATGCGTCCCTTTGTATACTCATACTTCCAGCCATCCATCTTTTCTTCTTTCATTCTTTTCTCTATCCCGGGGACTAAATCCACCCTTTTTCCATTGTAATCATATTGAAATCCACCCTTATTCTCTGCGATTTCAACCATATCAGAAGCAAAGTTATGTGCTTTCACTAACTGTATTCCATACAAAACACCTTCGGGTAAAAGGCTGATTAATAATAAAGAAAGTGTAAGGAATAGAGCTGTAGTTACTGTATTTTGCATTCTTAATGCACCTACTCTTTTTCTTTATTTTACGTTTCCACCTAATTGTTTTTCTTTTGCATTTGCATCATAAATAATAATACTTCTTGCTTTACTCTTTATTGTTTCTTTTTTTTCATCAAATTGCTTTAAGTAACTAGCAGCTTCTGCATCACCTTCGACAGCAATCATTGCCGGTTTCTCCTGTACATCATGGACAGTAAAGTTACGTTTTGAAGCAGGATCTTTAAAATCCGCATTACCGTTATACGCTTTTTCAAACTCTTTTTTCGCTTTTTCTGGATCAATAGCTATTTCTTCTTCTGCACGCAGAGTACCTACTTTTACAGACTTAGCCACAGCTATCTCGCCTCCCCTTTCTAAAGACGATTTATTATCAGTATGGGTTGTATCTCCAATTACCATATCAGTTACAAAGAATAGACAACCTACAAATAACAGCAACATACTTGCTGCAATAATAAACTTTTGCATTCCTCTTCACACTCCCTTAACTTTCAGACTTTCGAAATCGAAATCCACTTAAAATGGAACTTTTCTTTTGGTTCAACAATTGGTTTGGTAGCAATAACTCTGCTATTTCCTTCATAATTCCTTCTAACTCTTTATAATAGTTCCGACTAGATAGTAACGTACTACTATTTAATTGAGATTCAAATACATCTTCTATCTCATATGGTGGTAAAGCAGTTATTACCTTATCTCCAAAACATTCTTCTATTACTTCATGCTTTAAAAGTGCAGAAGAAAACTTATTCCCAATGATTCTCGTTTTCTCTAAATCTAAGTAAGAAACGAGCTTTCTCTCTTTTTGTGTAAGAGGATGCGCAATCTTTAGCAATTGATGCAGATCTGGTTCGGCTACAAAGAATATGTAATCTGCCATTTCACAAATCTCATGGTATAAACCTTTATCCCAATCGCTCCCTGCATCAATAATAGATATAGGTGCTTCTTGGTTGGCCAATAAAACCTTAATAAAATGGTCGAAGTCCTGCTCTGTTTCGTTTTTCAGCTCTTGGTCTACTATAGGATTCTTTACAATATAATTTATTTTGCCTTGCTTCCATTTTGGAATTGATAATATATCAGATTCCTTCTGCAGCATCTCCTTATATCGCAGCAACATAAATTCACTACGATAGTTTTCTGGTGCTTCTGTATATCCCTTTAATAACGGATACGTATAGCCATCATCATATAGATTCTCTATATAATTCACATCAATCTGTAGTTCATTTAAATAAGCAGATAAAAGATGAGAAACAAAAGTTGCACCACTTCTTCTGTTCATGCTGGCCACAACAATTGTTCTTCTCGGAATAGCAATACCTATTTGTTTTTCATATACCGGCTCAAAAGCCAATTTATATTGTTTTTTTATGATAGGTGCTTTTGGCGTCTCATCTGAAACAGACTTACGCTTTTGTTTGTTTTTAAATAGTTTTTTGGAGTTAGAGGAAGGTTCATTGTTGCCACCTTCCTCTAATTCACTTGATACTTCCTCTTCTTCCTCACCCACAGGAACTTCGGGCAACTTTGTTTGTTGTGGCGCCTGACTTGCTCCTACAATTTCCGCTACATTTTTAATATCCGACTCCTGTAGCAGCTGCGGGATAACTTTATTATCAATATCAATTTTACGAGAGTTAAAAATGTCATAGATACCTAGATATATCAGTTTCGCCAAAAACTCATCATCATTTTCACGCTCTGTAAATACCACAATACGAATATCTCGATTAAAGCGAATATCTCTTAGTTTCTGTAAGATAATCAATTCACGTTTCTCTTCATGTCCCGCATCAATATTTAATCGTTTGTCATTAATACATAGAATATCGGGCTTTTCTGTATCTAGAATTTCATCTAGATACTTGATATGCATCACATCACTATCAGCTACTTCAAATCCCGCACCAATAAAATCCTCACGTAAATATGCTGTATATACAGTATCACTAATAGCTAAAACGATTTTTTTCACCATAGTTAACCTCCTACAAACTCTAACGTTGGATTAAAATCATGTTTTCAATTGGAATTTGTGCCTCAAGATGAATCTTCCCAATAATCTCATTCAGAATATACTCAATTTCAACTTGTTCCATTGGACGTGGAGCTCCAAAATCAGAATTTAGTTTTACTCGTATTTCTAATCGATCTTGTATCTCATGTAAAGGTGTACCAAGATAAAGAATGCTGTAGTATAAAACACCATCTTCAATATTTTTTTGAATCATATCCTTTGTTTGATGAATAAATGTAACCTCTGCAAGCTCAATAAAAGGATCATTAATTGTTACTTTGCTATTCCAATTTAAATTCCAAATCTCGCAATGTTCTTCCGCATGTACAACAACTCCATTAACAGAAGGCGTAATAGCGAAAAGACGATCTACAGGAACTTTGGTTAACGAGGTACTATTACCTTTCTTTAATTCAAGTCCTTTTTCCATTCGCTCATGTTCAAAAGCATATTCAGCACCAGTGAATGCAACTTCGCAAAATACTTGTTCTAACAATGGACGAATCCCTTCATATGTTCGTATAGCAAATACACTAAATTCCTGTGTTTCATCTGTACGAATGATTTCGTACAATTCATATTCAGATGCATTTGCTAAGGCAAAAGGAATATCTTTTATAAAATTCGGATCAGTATATAGATTCTCAGGAATTTGCGTTTCAGGATGATTTATAAACTCAAGGCATAATTGATATCCTTTTAAAAATGCATTTTTAACAGCTGCAGGGAATAGAGTTTCAAAACGTTTTACATTATTTTTAAACGTTTTTTCTTCAATTTCGTTATTAAATTCTCTTTCCTGTAAGATATTTGCCTTATTCCCTAGTAATAAAAAGTAGTGATTAATAATGCGACTAATATCCTCTTCAAATGCTGCATTGTCCTCACAATACTTTGTAAATCGTTCTTTACTCATGTTCACAATTTCGTTCATAGCTTCAAATTCTCCCTTTTTATTGTTATTTATACAAAAAAAGACACACCGATGGCAGGTTATGTGCCTTCGGTGTGTCCGTTTAGCTAGAAATTAAATCTATTAATTTGTATATTTCTCTTAGTTAATTGTTGTTCACGTATAAGAATACCTCTATGAATTTTAAAAGTCAATAGATTAATTACACCCTTGGATACTTATATTTATTCCTTTTTTCTATTTTTCTATGTATTTAATTTAAAAAAATACAAGTAATTAAATATAAATAATCCAAGTATTTTATATAAAAACAACAAGAAATATATATAACTAAACTCAATCATTAATTATAAAGAGATTCAGCAAACACCTCTAAAGCCTTGTATTACATACGTTCCTGGATATTAAGCTAAATTCACTATCGTAATATCCCCATTACATACAAGCTCTACATCATAGAAATCACAAATTAAGAAGTTAAATACCATATTACTAAGAATTCACAAGGTTAGAATCATATTACTAAGATAACCACAAGTATTGAATCGAATTATGAACATACCGAGTCGTAACCAAACATAACGTAAATCAATTATATGCTTCCGTAAAAATGCTAATAGATATATTTTCCTAAATAAAAAAGCATGTCTTCAAATTAAAGAACATGCCAAATAACCCTTGCTTTTAAGTAACTTTTTAACAAGGGTTTCCATATATATTTTTTTAAAATCACATAAATTCCGGATAAACACCATTCTTCTTATGATAATTTATCATTGCATCGTGTTTTTTCCCTGTAGACAAGTTTTTTTCCTTAAAACCTATCCAGGACTCTCTAAACTTTACACGCATAAATGCTGGAATAGAGAATATTTCTTGCTCTTTCAAACAACTTTCCACTTGATCTAATGCATAAGTCATTGCGTAAATTAATAATTCACTTTGTTTTTGTTTCGTCGGTAAATAGATTGCGATATCAACAATTTCTTGTCTAAATGCAGTCATTATATTTTCTTTATCTTTTTTACGTAACGCCTGTCCCATATGTTTCAAACGAGACACCGCTTCTTTTCTGCACTTCGCTACTGGTCTATGTAATTCTTTTTTATCATTCTCAATTACGCAGTTTGAAGAAAATACAACGTTGAACTTCTCAATGATGATTTGTTTTACCTGTTTCCTTGCACTAGTAATTCTTGTTTCATTAGATTTCTTCTCTTTAGAATCGATTGCAGTAAATTGCACGATGGGGTTAATAATTTCTATGTAGTGTCTTACTTTCTTTGCATTACGATTTAATCTCCTTTTTAAGGAAGACATCTTTCTTGTAATCTGAAACTCCTCAATTTTATGTTTATAATGTTCCATACCTACTTTTCTTGAAAAAGTATTGATTAAATCTAAAAGGAATATAATCCCTCTATTATCACGAGCCTTTACTAGACTACTCATTATCGTTGTTTGAATTAGGTGAAATGGAATACGGAAATACGATAGCGATATGCCTGTCATCTTTGCAGTTTCTGCAGTAGTGTGGTTATACAACGCATAATCTACAATTTCATATACAGTACGATTTCCAACAGGTGTTTCTTTTACGAGTCTACGCTCCAAACAAACTTGAAACCCTGTATAAATTGTTGTGTAGGGAATCCCACTTTTCTTAGCAAGATCCATTATTTGAAATTCACGTGGTAGCATTCCTATATCATTGCATTCAAAGTGAAGCAAGATGTAAGTAGCTAAAGCTGAAGATGGTAACTCTTTTCTTTCATTTTCTAGTTTTACGATGTTTAATAGTCCATCAAAAAATTTAACCCCATGAACTTTAAAGTTCTGTTGGGAAAAAGCCATTTGCGTATGCATAATGTTGCTAACTCCTTTCGAAAGAGCAGAAAAAGGCACTGTCATACCACGGATACAAAAATACTACTCTCTTAAAAGAGTAATACTTGTATAACAACGGTAAACAATGCCTAAAATTACGCAAGAAATCCCCTTTTTAAGTTGCACAAATACATAAGATACAGTAAAATTATCTTATAATTTCATGCAAAATAAAAAGGTTTATTGGCTTTGTTTACCGCGGTCGATTGAAAATGTCTTTTGGGATTTTTGTGCGGTGTACCACAATGAAGTAGTTGGCGCTATTTCATTGGGCTGATGAACCTTTTTTTGCTTTTTTATATTTTATTTTTTATTATATAAATATTTTATTATTAATAAATTTGTATCTAAAAAAATACAAAAATATAAAGTAACTACATCATATATAGTTTTTCCCATGGTTGCAAGGTGATTTTTTCAAAAGTATGACCTTTGCTAAATGACTATGTATAAATAACCACCACTCAAACACCTCGTTGAGCGCCGCTCAATCAAAAGTCAATTCACAATAAGTAAGAACAACTTAAACAGCCTCTGATCAACCGCCTGATTGTCGCTCAATTAACAAAATATCATCGATAAAGCGCATCAATGGCACATTTTTCATTATCCACACCTTAAATCACCCAACTAATCACCAGTCACTCGTGTGTAAATACTGTTATTTTCGTATGTAGATTGAGTGGTGATTGAACGGTTGATTTCATTGCATTAAACCTAATTGTAATCAGTCAATTAATCATCGGTCAATCATATTACTATTTTAGAATGAATGATTAGCGAATGGTTGAGTGATCGAGTGAAGGTGTAAGTTTTGAATAAGAATAAACTGTTTTTTTTATGATTAATATAAAAATAGTTTCATACTACTAATTAAGTAGTATGAAACTATTGAAAGAGATGTTTTGGTCAAGAGGTTTTTGCTTACTAACTACTGGTGGTTCATCAATAGACGTAGTAAAAAAATATATTGAAAATCAAAGTGAAAAGTGAGGTGAAATGATATGACAAAGCAGAATAAAGCATATAAATTCCGTTTGTATCCAACAGGAGACCAAGCACATCTTATGCGTAAAACCTTCGGTTGTGTACGTTTCGTGTATAACAGAATGTTAGCCGAACGGAAAGAAGCGTATGAAAATCACAAAGATGATAAGGAACAACTAAAGAAACAAAAGCTTCCCACTCCTGCGAAATACAAAGCAGAATTTGAGTGGTTAAAAGAAGTTGATTCATTAGCACTGGCAAATGCTCAACTAAACTTGCAAACTGCCTATAAGAATTTCTTTCGTGGTCAAAATGACTTCCCAACATTCAAAAGCAAAAAAGACAGAAAGTCTTATACAACGAATGTAGTGAACGGAAATATTATGTTGCTTAACGGTCATATTAAATTGCCAAAACTGAAAATGGTACGTATCAAGCAGCATAGAGAAATACCACAAGACCATGTAATCAAGTCATGTACGATTTCTATGACACCTACTGGTAAATACTATGTGTCTATCTTGACTGAATACGAAAAAGAGATTGTACAAAATGAAGTAGAAACAGTTGTTGGATTAGACTTTGCGATGGATCGATTATACGTTAGTTCTGAGGATGAGAGAGCCAATTATCCTAAGTTCTATCGTGAAATGTTAGACCGATTAGCAAAGGCACAACGAGTATTATCAAGAAGAACAAAAGGTTCTATTCGTTGGAATAAACAACGTATCCGTGTAGCTAAGTTACATGAAAAAGTAGCGAACCAACGTAAGAACTTCCTTCATCATAAGTCTAAAGAGTTAGCTACTCATTTTGATGTTGTAGCTATTGAAGATCTAAATATGAAAGGCATGTCGCAAGCACTTCATTTTGGAAAAAGCGTCGTTGATAATGCTTGGGGTATGTTCACTTCTTTTTTAGCTTATAAACTACACGAACAAGGCAAACAACTTATGAAAATAGACAAATGGTTTCCTTCCACAAAAACATGTAGCAGTTGTGGAAATGTGAAAAACATGTCATTGTCTGAGCGAGTATATTCTTGTATATGTGGTGTAAATCTTGATAGAGATTATAACGCAGCTATCAATATCAAAAATGAAGCAATACGCCTATTAGCGTTGGCATAGATAGCAATAAAATAACCCTTGGAACGAGGGGGTTAGCTCGGTTGTCTTAGGACAAATTCGTTAGCTATCAAAAGTAACGACTAACCGAGAAGCCACCACTTCAAACAGTCCATTAGGACGTTAAGTGGCGGGTAGTTCACAGATTGGAAGAAATAGAATTAGAAAACTCTTTGTATAGCAAAATAAACCTAAGTTCTATGATTATTATAAGTTTAAAACAATAGCTGTGAATGAATCATATTGATAATCAATGAACTAAGCTTTTGAAATGATATTAAGAATAAGCAAAATAAAAAGGCTATCAAATGATAGCCTTTTTATTTTTTTCCAAAAAGCTTAGAGAAAAAGCCGCCTTTTTGTTCAGTATTCTCTTGTCGCTGAGCATTAGCACTTTTTTGTTCTTGAATTAATCGTATAGTACTCATTAACTTTTCGTCACGTTCCTCTAATCGCTTATTGATTCTATCGAAATTATCCTGACTTTGTTTAGCCACCGCAGCGAAGAATTCCATATTTTGTTTTGTTAATTCTTCAGTCACTTTAGCTGTAACTTCCTCAGTAATTTTTTCCGTCAAAGCTTCTATAAAGTCTGGATTGACCTGTTGTGCTTTAACTAGTGATGTTTCTTTTGGTTCACCATCACCGTCAACATCTTCAGCATAAACATTGCGAATAACCGTCGGATCCATATCTAAAAGCCCAACAATTTCGTGCTTTTTCTTTGACTCAGAATAATAATGTTTAATCTTTTTTACTGTATCAATACTATCCTCATGAACATATTTAAGTTGGCGTTCTTTTTTTATGTTCAAGTACTCATCGAAATCATTCAACCATCTACGAAGAGTACTTTCAGGAATATCAAGCATGGTTGCTACTTCAGATACGCGATAATAACCATCGCTTAACTGTTCATCAATCATTTGCTCACCACCTAACTATATGATGCCTGTCCTATAATACATTATATAAAAATTCTATAGAAACTAAAAGAACCCCTTTGTAGATTACATAAAATATCATGGACTTTTATACCTGATCACTCAATCATTCACTGCTCATTTATTTAGCTGCATACCAATAATACCTATGTTATCGAGCGGTGATTAGTCGGGTGAGCGTGATTAACACTTGATTATGTACAAAATCACCTTAAAATTCTGTGAACTGAACTAAAAATTTTACATGGATTTTCACTTATTAAAATGCATCTTTTATAATCATTACGTATTCATTACAGTGTTTATTACCGTAATAAATGCGTAACAATTAAAATATTAATTACGGTAATTATTACGGAAGTATTTAAAGTATTGATTTAATAAGATTCTTGATTATCATCCGTAGATGTATTATAGTTAGTACATACAATACTTCGGAAATATATACCGAAGTATTTACGGCTTTTATAACGGTATTAAATTCCGTATAATTATCTTGTCTTTTTGTACCTATAGATAAAATTTATTATTTATTAAAGGTGGTGTGAAATTATTGTCTAATATATCAATGAGTAGTAGTGAAATTATTGATGTGCTTTGTGAGAATTTAAATGATGGGATTTGGGCTTTACGTGTGCTATACGCCGAGGGCGCAATGAACAAAGAAAAGTTATGGGATTATATCAACCAATATCATAAAGACTATCAAATTGAGAATGAAAAAGATTATGAGGGTAAAAAAATACTTCCATCGCGATATGCTTTAGATATTATGACTGCAAGACTTGAAGGAGCAGGGTTAATATCTTTCAAAGCAATAGGACGTGTTCGAATTTATGACGTAACAGATCTAGGAAATGTTTTAATTAAGGAACTGGAAAAACGAGTTGAGAAAAACAACTAAAATATATATTTGAGGAGGATATACATATGGCAGGCAATTTTTCAGAAATCGAAAGCCAAGGAAATATTAGTTTGAAATTTGGATTCTTAGGACTAGGTATGGGTGGATGTGCAATCGCAGCAGAGTGCGCAAATAAAGAAACACAAATTAAAAATAACAAATACCCATATCGTGCGATTCTTGTTAATACAAATAGTCAAGATTTTAATAAAATTGAGATTAAAAACACAGGGAACGTCCGTAAAATACAGTTAGAAGGATATGAACAAGGTGCAGCTCGTAATCCACAGGTTGGAGAGGAAGCATTTGTAAAGCATGAAACAAAGATTTTCGAAGCGGTAAAACAGGAATTTGAAGATCGTGATTTTATTTGGATTACGTGTGGTCTAGGTGGAGGAACAGGAACTGGTGCTCTATTAAAGGCTATTGAAATGCTCTATGAACATGATTACAATTTTGGATTGTTACTGACTTTACCACGTGATGCTGAGGCTTTAAAAGTATTAGAAAACGCAACTTCACGCATTCGTAGTATTGCTATGAACCAAGAAGCTTTTGGCTCAATTGTATTAATAGATAACGCTAAACTATATAGAAAATTTGAAGAGGAAAATCCAAGTGCTTTAGCAAACGAATATACTAGCTATAGTAACAAATATATTGCTGATGCATTACATGAGATTAACCTAGTTACTTCATCATTTACACCGTTTTCAGATACACATTTTGATGCGAGTGAATTTGCTCAAGTAATTAATACACCAGGCGTTTTATCATTAGCAAAATTAGAACTAAAATCAAATCAATTAGACACTGAAAACCCGCTAGGTTACTTGACTCAATTAGGTAACGCACTAGAAAAAGGCGTTTTATACGATACAGAAAGAGAAGAGCTAGAAAGTGCTAAAAAAAGCGCGCTATCTATCGTTACATCACCGCTGCGAGCAGGGCGATTATACAACTTCTCATTCCTTAATCAAATGGAAAACTTCTTAAAAGAAAGAACTCCATATGTAGATGAACGTCCTATAGCTCCATACGTTAATAAACATACAACAAAAAAAGAAGAGGATATAGTAAAATTCTATTCAGTTGTTGCAGGACTTCCATTACCAAAACGTGTTAGTGATATTATTGATGAGATTACGAGAATTAAAGAAGAACGTGAGCAAGCTAATTCAAAGAAATCCAATGCTGTTTTAAATAAACTTTTTGCATTTGATGATTCAGTACAAGAAGAAAAACCTAAAAAGAAAAAATTAAATTTTGGTGCTGAACCTGAAGTAGAAGTTGCTGACGATTCACAACCAGCAAAGAAGAAATTATCATTCTAAACAATAGACCGACAAATATAATTTTGTCGGTCTTTTTCTATTTCAATAGCAAAAAGAAACTACAATGCACAAGTGATTAATCTATTATATTTTCTGTATGTGTAACATGTCTTTATATAATGTAATTGTTTAAATAAATTGTTAGGCCGTCCTAACGATTTTATTCCAATACTTGAACCTTTAAAAAATTGTTCGGTTAAAACATGTCTTCCGTCCGAACAATTTTAAAAGAACTGAAAGACTATATAAATCAATGTTTCTAGCTAATTTTTAGGAAGAGAAGTAATCCAAACTTCAGCGTACAAGTTTTAGTATCTAGATTAAAGCAAATTCAGCTTAAACTTTTAATAATTTACAACTAAATTTTGCTGTAATAAGATATATAGAAATGGTTGTTATTTATTGAAAATACATTCGAGTTATGGAGTTGCATATAATGAAAAGTAAAACGTATAAATATACAAGCAAAGGTACACAGAAATCTTTTCGTTTAAAAGAGGCCGATATATTTGTATTTACATTTTTATATTACAAAAGGTATCTTACTACACGACAAATTACTCAGCTTTATAGTGCATTTGAGGGTAGAGATTTTTCTGAGGATAGTGTGTTTACGAAACTTAATCGTTTTTCAAAATACGGTGCTATCCTGACTAAAAAAATTGATAAAAGAGATGATAGTATAACCAGACGTGCGACATTCTCCTTAAAAGATAGAATGGTTGATTACCTTCAAGAATTAGGAAGGATTCCTGCAGGATCTTCAAAACGTAGATATTCTTCTTCAATCTCACTACATACACTCTGCTCAAGAGAAATATTAGTACGCACACTTTTGGAAGTGTCGAAAAAGACCAATACGAATAAATTATTATGCGAGTTAGATATTCGCTCATATCATCAAAAACAAAAGAAAACAGAAATTGAAGATGCAGGGTTACTTCTAATTCCTGATGAACACATTTCATATAAAGACAAAAATATTTACATTGAAATGGATATGTGCAAAGAAACCAATGCTACCTTAGTTGAAAAGGTGGGGAAGTATATTGAATATGCACAAAAAAACACTAAAAATATAACTGTTGTTTTTGTTATGTATGACAAGTCGATGTTCCTTGCAGAAGATGCAGAACCTCCATACGTACGTATGAAGAATCTCTTATTTTCTATGCGAGAATATCATGAACATTTAATGAATCTACCAAACCTAAATATGCACATCTGCTCTTTGAAAGAAGCTGGAGATGTTATTTCAGATATTCTTCTAGGAATAGATGATAATCAAAACTTTGAACAAGATATTCTCTTACCTTTATCTAAACGTACAGTAGGAGATGCTGATTGGCGCTATGCATTTGTTGAAACAGTTCAAACATTTAAAGAGAAAATAGATGGTGGTCTTAGACGAACGTATAAGAGAGATAAAGATGTAATGCAAGATTTCTTCTTTATTTTTGGGAATGAAAATGATTACCGAATGATTGCTAGATTAGACGATGTTGTGTTTTCAAGAAGAGAAGGTGATGAAGGGGTGCCGCTTGTTGTGATTTATCCAAAGCGCAAAAAGGCTAGAGATATACTTTTAATGGACACGTATGACAACGTATTACTGCTATCCCTCCAAAATGAAGGTGTTACTATCGATGCGGATGAACAGATCATGGCACGTACTGCAAATAACATACATCCGAAAAGACGCAAGCTTGTTGAATTATATTAATCGTTAATTTTTTATATACTTTTATACAATTTTATTGATTTTTATTATTTAAGGTGATAGAATTACGTTTGAACTAAACACAAAAAACTACAATCAAATCAGAACATATGAAATTAAGGCAAGCGACACACGCTGTTTTTACAGTGGGTGTCGCTTGCCTTTTTTTATATGGAGAAAGGTGGAAAATCAAAATGGATTTACAATATGCAACTACTACTACTGGGGGAGTGCTCTCTGCTAGAGAAGCATTTAAAAACCCGGAACTAGTCCTTAATCATATTACAGAAGAGGGGGCAACGTTTAGTGTTTCTCTACAAGATATCCAAATTCCAGGGAAACCAAATTTCTATTGGTACGATGTCATAATTGAAACGGCAACGGATAAAAAGATTGAGGTAAATATCGCGGTACTTTCTCAAGAAGAATACAATCAACTCTGTGAAAGAGAGAGTATTGATTTATATTTAAAACAAACTGAAGATGCAGCAAAATTCTTTCTCGAAAAATCAAAGGAACTATTCCAATCAGAATTCAATAATCGATTCCAGTTTAAACATAAAGCTCAACTATATCTGTAAGAAGTAGGTGAGCCTATATGGAGACATTTAAACAACGATTACCGTTATTTACTACAATCGGCTTAATTAGCGGATTTATTCTTTCATTTGGATTCGGTTTAGTAAACTACATCAAGTTACTCTACTATGCATTTGAACCACCGTCTTATCCTATAGAAATTACATATGTACCGCTTATTTTAATGTTCTTTTCTTTACTATTAGGAGAGTTTAGCTTTAGGTTTTACAGCCGTATTCCAGCTTTACATATAAATAATGGGAAACTAATAATCTTGGTTGCTTCCCACTTTGCGGTTGATATTCAATTTTTATGGTTTGCAACTGCTCCGATCCATGCAAAGGTTATTCCTTATCTAGCGGATAAATCAAAACATCTTAATTTTGGTGAGTATGAAGCCTTAGGTCATGTCTTAACAGGTAATTTTCACACACTCACTATGATTTTTGTATTTTTACCAACAGTATTTATGATTTTGTTTACACTTTGGTATAGTGGGCATATTGTTCGCTACCGAGAAGAGATATTAAAGTGGGTACAAAAATACGAATATAAAAATCACAAATTACAAAAATGGTTTAATAGCCAAGAAGAACAAATATATCCTGATGTAGAAATTGGACCGCATATTGAGCATAAAGAGATGGTTCGTATTAAGGGGAAAGATAGAACGTTAAATTGTATTATTATTGGTCCTATTGGTTCTGGTAAAACATCTAGTTTAATTATTCCCATGATTAATCAAGATTTACATTGGATGGCGCGTTTTATCAATAAGTTCATAAATGTCTTTAAAAAGAAGGATTATCATACAGAAGAAGTAAAAGGAACATTTTTAAATGGTGTGACTGTTATCGAACCGAGTAATGATTTATGCCAAAAGGTTTTTAAGTTAGTGCAAGCACATAAAATACCTGAATGTGCAGTTTACTACATTGATCCAACTAATCCTGATACCAAAAATATAAACATTCTGCGAGGACCAGTAGATAAAGTAGCAGAAGTTTTCGCAATGGTTATTCAAGGTTTGTCTGAATCTAACAATGCATTCTTTGAACAAGCGCAGCGTAACCACCTTAAACAACATATCTATTTATTAAAGCTTCACAACCCACAAAAAGATGTTACCTTCGACGATTTGATTGAGATGTATGACGATGTAGAACGTGTTCACCGAATGCATAAGCTATTAAAGGTACAGGTCGAAAAGTTATATGATTTTGTTCAAAGTGGAGCAGCTTCACGTGACCAAAAAAATGAATATAAAATTATAAAAGGTATAGACGAATGGTTTGATAATACCATTCGTGAAAAGCTGGATTTTCAAGGTGAACCAGCCGTTTATAAATCGGGAAAATACCGCGGACAACCGATGCATTATGACAGAGAAGAAGAATATGTAAAAGGTTTACGCAACATATTAAAAGATTTAGCTTCAAACGTTTTAATACGACGTGTTTTATTTGGAAAATCCGATTTTGATTTCGATGTTCATTTAGAGCAGGGTGGGATTTTGTTAGTCAATACGGCAAAAGGAGAATTAGCAGACCTTTCAAACGTATTAGGAAAATTTGTATTGTTAAGTATGCAAAATGCAGTATTCCGTAGAGATCCAAACGTCTCACCTTACCATCATATTATTGTCGATGAGTTTCCGGATTACGTTGTGCGGCCGTTTAAAGAATTCCCTGCACAATCTCGTAAATATAAAGTAATTTTAACAATCGCTAGCCAAACACTATCGCAATTAGCTCTCGACTTCACAGAGCAATACATGTTTACTTTACTAGGTTCATTCCGTAACAAAATGATATTTGGAGATGTAACACCATATGATGCAAAAATTTTCTCTGACATGTTTGGTGAGAAAGAGGAATTTAAAGAGGCAGAATCCGAACAGGGCATTTCTCCTATGCAAGAGAATCCAGTTAGTCGACTAGGATCAACCTATCAAAAAACGAAAGAAGTTGTTATGTCACCAGGAGATATCATGGCACAAGGGGCATTCATCTGTGCTGCTCGTATCGTACAAGATAATCATGTGCAACCTGTACAACAAATCACAAGTAACTTTGTACCAAAAGAAGAATTTGCCCAAGCAATTATTCAAGTAGATACAAAAACAGGTGAATATTGGGAAAATGAGCGTCTTCGCCTTATTAATGAATCTATAGAAAAAGCTAATCCTATGAAGCATGTAGATGCAGAAAACATGAAGAAAATACAACCATTACCACCTATACAAGAAGGTGAGATTGAACAGAATAACTCCATAGAAACAAACGAGGAGCATCAACACATTGTATCATTGGAGGATTATAAGGGACAAAAGTCTCAAAATGAAACCTTATCTAATGATCCTGCAGCAATGAACCAGCAGGGGAATGTTGATGATGAAGTTGAAAATAAGTTGTATGAAGATATTAAGGAATTTATTATCGAATCACAACAAGTCTCGCCATCTCTTCTGCAAAGAAAATTCAAGATTAGCTATATGAAATCTATGCAATATATTGAGAAGTTAGAACAAAATCTAGTTGTAAGTTCTTACACAGGGGATGGTCCTCGTAAAGTATTAATTTCAAATAATAGTAGTACATCAGAAGAAACAAGTGTTATTACTACTCATTCACCTGACAATACTATTTCACCGGAAGTAGCAATTCCAATTGAAGGCGAAGAAATCGAACAAGAGGAAACTAGCTCCTTTAAGGATATTCTATACGAAGATGTTTTAAGTTTTGTGAAGGAATCGGGAAGTATCTCTATATCTGTACTACAAGACACGTTTAAAATTAGTTATACACGTGCATCGAGATTAATAGATGCCTTACAACGAAATGGTGAACTGCCTGTTATAGCAGAAGAAACACATGTAGAAAGTATAAGCTCTGAAATAAAAGAACCGGCCGTGAAAGAAGATATTAAAGAAACCATAGATATAGCATTACCTCCTATGGAAGAATGCTATGAAATAAACATGGAGGTAGCAGAACTAAACAAAGAATTATCTATTACTATGTTAGAGCAAGATTGGAATAAAGATTCCATTATTCATTCCGTGATTCCTGTTGAGACCGAACCATTGTTTGAAGAATTCCCATCTGATGGACTTCCCGTTACAATGATAGGAACTGCAGAAACAAGTATAGAATCTACTTCACTTCCCGTTACAATAACAGAGCTAGAAGAAACACATGTAGAAATCAACACGGTTCCAATTGAAGAAACGCTTAATCATATCGAAGAAAACAAGCTAGATGAAGATGTAGCAAAAGTTTACGAATCTATTAGTATTACGGTACAAGAAAACTTAGAAAAAAATAGAGAAGAGCATTCGAAAAATGATGAGAAGCAACCAGAACATAAACGTATGAGCTACAAAGAACGCCAAGAGTACTTAAGATCTCAGCAAAAAAATAAGAATAATACTACGCAGTCGCTGGTTAATAAAAATGAGAAACCAAAGCACAAAACATCTAACGTAATGAGTAAGGAATTGAACAATTTCTTTGATTAATAGTTTGTAAACCTTAAATTAAGTAATACTGCATTCGAGATTTTCTTTTAAGGGTTCAATCAAAACAAGAGTATAAGAGATTATTAAGAATCAAAGATACAATAGGAGGGGATTAGGTGAATACGGAACAAAAGCAGAAGATCCAATCCTTTATAAAAAAGATATGTATGGTTGCTATCTCTATCATTACAATTAAATTAATACGTGTGTACTTAAAAAGTAATCAAGAGATAAGAGATGATATTCATCTAGTATTCGAAAACGTAAGTGAAATCCAACTTTCTCATGCCATTGGACACTTGTTTTTGTTTAGTCTAATTTTAGGGTGTTTGGCTTTATTAGTAGGATTTTTATTTTACAGATACACTTTTTTGGAAAAAAAGATATGTTCATTCATCATTTTATTTTTAATTGTTGATTCGGTGTTTTATTACATTTTTCCTGAAATACCGATATCGATATTAAAAAGTGTATTTTTAACAACCACATAATTTAAATTCTAATGAAGCATAGTTTCTATTATGAGAACTATGCTTTGTTATTGAGAAATCCAATTGTACATTATTATTTGATCATACGTAATTGATTTTAATTAATGTGTATGAAGAGCAGGCTTAATTTAACTACTATGAACGAATCTCAAAAACCCACTTGTAATTAATCTTTTAAAAGTGTATATTCAAATTATTAATTAAACAAACTATAACTTACGTGAAGGACACACCTTACGTACCATCCCAACGGTACAGGTGTGTCCTTTTTTGCGTTTTAGGAGGAAAGAAAATGAAAACAGTAACTTTACCACCTGTAGAACTCGGAACAGAAAAAACAAGCGGAAAAACAATTTACATCAATAGCCATGATAGAATACTCAGCAGTTGTATTCTAGGGCCAATTGGCTCTGGTAAACACGCTCAATTAACTATTCCTATAATAAACCAAGACTTACACCACATAACTCACTTCATAAATCAATACAAAAAGGAATTAACTGAGCATAATTCCAATAACATTACAGGCAATTTCTTAAACGGTATAACTGTTATTTCACCAGATAATAATTTATGTCGCAGAGTATTTAATTTAGTACAAGCACATAAAATCCCGGAAAGCTCAGTTTTCTACATTGATCCAACTAATCCAAATACAAAAGGAATAAATATATTACATGGACCCGTTGATAAAGTTGCAGAGGTTTTCGCAATGGCTATAAAAGAAATAGCTAATTCTAATGATGTGTTCTTTCAGCAGTCTCAAATTAACCATATAAAAAATTATGTCTATTTGTTAAAACTCCATAGCCCTAAAAGAACTGCAACATTTGATGATATTAGTAGAATGTATGAAGATGTAGAACACGTACGCTATATGCATAAAATATTAAAGTTTCGTATAGACCTATTATGCGAAGTGGTGAAAAGTAAAACTGCTCCTGAAGAGCGAATTAAAGAATATGAACTTGCAAAAGAAGTTGATGCATGGTTTGATCATACAATTCAAGAAAAGAAAGATTCAGAAGGGAAAACCGTCATTCATAAATCTGGAAAATATCAAGGGCAGCCAATGTACTATGATAATAAAGCAGAACATGTTAAGGAATTGTATATCATGGTGAAAGAACTCTCTACAAACGAATTAATACGTCGTGTCTTGTTTGAAGAATCTACCTTTGATTTTAACAGTCATTTAGAACACGGTGGAGTTTTATTAGTTAATACAGCACAAGATGAACTTGGTAGTCTTTCTAATATATTAGGACAATTTATTTTATTAAGTCTGCAGCAGTCCGTATTCCAAAGGAAACTAGGTTTATCATTCCATCATCTAGTTGTTGATGGAATTACAAATTATATTGTAGAACCATTTATCGAACTTCTGAAACAAGCTCGAAAATATAAGTTAATGATCACCGTTACTGATGAATCATTATCGGAAATATCTCAGAGATATACTCCCGAATATTTACATTCTTTAATCGCTAACTTTAGAAACTACATCGTATTTGGTGGTATTTCATCATACGATGCGAACATTTTCTCAGATTTACTTTATGAAGTCGCGGGAGAGAAAATACTTACAGCAGATGAAATTTTGGCACAGGATACATACATGTATACAGCTTCTATCGTTTGCGATAATCGAATTCAAACTATAAAACAACTGAAGGCAAATTTTGTGGAGAAAGATGAATTTTCTACTGCTATTATCCAAGTAAATGAAACGGCTGGGCAATATTGGTGTGATTCTAGACCTGGTATGAGCCTATAGCAAACTTATGATTTTAAAATTATTCTTGCATTTGAGTAGAAATACCATTATATTTATATTAACAACTATATAAATAAACCATAATTTACGTGAAGGACACACCTTACGTACCATCCCAACGGTACAGGTGTGTCCTTTTTTACGTTCTAGGAGGAAAATATAATGGCAGAAGATAAGACAAACACTCAAACTGTAGAAGAACTTGGAATGGCTTTTGAAACAGAGAATCCACAAGGTGACACGGTGTTAGAAACAAAATTTAATCAATTTGAGCGAGTACGTGATCATGAACTAGAGGAATTAGCCCGTATGAAACGTGAGCGTACTGTAGGAAAAGGCTTAATTACAGTCGTATCCGAAAAGCTATTCCCAACTAAAAACGGAAAGTCTGAGCGTATACAAGTACTTACAATGCAAATTGGTACTCATACAACAGCATATTGCCCTATTACAGAGGCAGGTATAAATGTTCCGAAGAATCCCCAATGGCTAGTTGGTAGAACAAAGCCTTTAATCATTGAACACTTCCAGAAAACGGAGGAGGGCAACTTTGCTGTTGTATCTATCACAGCAGGAGAATTGGCACTTCAAAAAAAATTATATGAAGAAGTGACAGCGCAAGAGGGCAACAAGGTATACACAGGAACTGTTTCAGGACATATCCCATCTGCACAAACTGTTTTGGTTGAAGTACACGGTGTAACAATAGGTGTAAGGTACTCACACTGGTCCTATACATTCGTTCGTCCGGAGGATATTGTCATTGGTGATGTTGTAGAACTTATCATCGATAAAGTAGGGGAAAAGAATGGCCGCTATGAATTTAGAGGAAATAAAAAGAAACTAGAAACAGATCCAATTGAAAAGTTGTTAGAACTAAAGAAACGCCGCGACCGCTTTGTAGGTAAAATTGTAGGGGTAGACGCTATTGCAGGTATTTTCGTAGAGGTTGCACCAGGAATTCAGTTTAAAGGACTTAAGAGCCGTAATCTTGCCAATCCAACTGTAGAAGATGCGAAAAATCAAACGATTGTTACATGTGAGCTGCTTAATATCGACGCCAAAAATAGAAAAGGTACAGTGCGTATCCTAAATTATCCGCAGGGACAAAGTAAAAAAACTAATTCGTCAATTTTCCAATTTTAATGGATGACTATGCGTACAATAGAGAAACAATTGCCTACTTATGTCCCTTCTATTCCTCATTTATTAAGTGAGGATGTACAGGGACTTCAAATATATCGAATACATGAACTGAATAAAACCTATGTATTCCATTCTTTTGACGAATTGGTTAAGTTTAAGCAGCGTTTAACAGAAGAACAGTATACCGTACTTGCCTTCATTGGTGTTCATACATCTGTTCGATTTAATCATTTATTATATTTATTTAAGGATAAATATTCCCGTAAGAAAATAAATGATGCACTTCAAGGATTACTTTACTACCGTCTAATTGAAAAATGGCAAGTAGAGAGTTTTGATATGGAGATCTTTGAAGAAACATATACGTTATCCGACAATGGTTACAAATTTTTAAAATACTGGCAGGGAAATATGTTCTTCTTTGCTCCAGAACGAATTGATAATCACGGTAAATATGTCCACCTACGTTATTGGCACGATATAGATTTAATCTGCCATCTGCGTTATGCTCCATCGTTTTTAGGTCATATTATGCATCCATCTATAAGTAAAGGGGTTTTTACCCCTCCTTTAAGTTTTGCAGTGCAAGGCGGAGTAAATCACATATTTAATTTCGTTGTATACTCCACTCTACTAACAGATAAAAAGGATCGTTTAAAACGAATTATTGCTCGATGGAAAGATTTCGTAGAATCAGGAAAAGATGTTATTATGCAAGATTTAGGAAACAACCCTACAGTGTTAGTTATATATGTTTCTACTGAAAGCCAAGCAAAGCAAATTAATAATGAACTATTACTCGACCTGCTCCCTGGTAAAGTATTGTTATGTATAGGAGAAACCTTGCATATACAAGGATTACAACATGCATTTTACCAGCCCCTTGCAGAAGGAGAGATTAAACAATTAAATACAAAGCTATTCGCAACAAACTAAGCCACCCTTACAAGCTATTGATTCATTTTAAAGGGTGGCTTGTTTGTTATATAAAAAAGCGTGGAATATTTAAAAATAATTTAAGAAAACGAATTATCCTGTATCTCCCTCTATACAAATTACGGATTTTACGAAATAATATTCTTTGACACCTTTATACAGAAAAACAATATATACAAATATAAATATCCGTGTAAAGGAATATATTTGAAAGGAGTAACAAATTGCTACGTATACAAAGAGGGTACATGTATGATCCAGATGATAATGAGGTCATTGTGAACGAAATTTTCTACAACGCTGCATCCGAACAAAAGTTAGGAAGCAAAATGGGTGTGTTTTCTGCTGACAAACTACCTACTTCCATTTTTAAAAAAGTTCAAGAAAACGAAAGTATGTCTTATATGGAAAGTATGGAAGTAGAAGAACAAACCATTCCAGAAATACTATGTCATTTAGACCAAAATCAAAAACCAGAAAAACTTTATTTTGAAATGCAGTACATGGTGTAGCTACAAGAACTGAAATAAGAGGGGATTTATAAACGTTGAAACAGGGGCATTATTATATGGTACATAAAACAACTATATATAAATTCCCTTCTTATTTTTGTTTCCTTAAAACAATTGAATATGATATAAAAATAGATTAATATATAACTATATTTATTGTTTAAGTGATTCCGTTTATTCCCACACCTTTTTTGTGTTGTGGTTGAGTTGTAGAAGCAAGTTGCGTCTTGTTTCATTTGTGAAAGGGCTTCTTTGAGCCGATTAGTGTATATATAGCTTATTTTGCTATACACATTTTTAATCGACTTAAAGAAGCCCTTTTTGTGTTGTCTTTAAGTTAGGAAATACTTGTATTAGAGCATTTAGGCTAAACGAATAATAAGAGTGATTAAAGCACAATTTTAAGGTGCTTTTTTCTATTTGGAGAGGGGAAATACAAATGAAATTTTATAAGGTTAGTTATGGAGAGGAACTTGCTATAAAAATTATTGCAGCCAATAGTCCATATGAGGCAGTAGGGTTTTATTTAATGAAAGCGCAGAGTGATTATGGAGAAGTGGAGTACGTTAATATTAATCGATTAGGTTTGCGTGAGAGAGTAAAGGTAGATTATGGGCATATAGCAATCTATGACACCGTAGAAGAAATTTATCATCGTCAAAAGATTGAAGATTTACCATGTGTTATAGCAAATTTACTACCAAAAATTTAATAAAGTAGGTGTATATATATGAATGTTGAAAAAGAATTAAAAGAGATTTTACATTGTAAACAACTTATGAGGGATATGTTCTCTTTGTCAATTGAGAGAATTGAATATTTAGGTAAAGGGACAGTTTATATGTATTTTGCAGTAGTTTCAGAGTATGAACCGAATGTTTTCTATCGTATAGATAAAGATCTTGATACATTCAGGCTTGAAAAAGGCTCCTGGGTCTATGCAATTACACTGTAAAAAAGCAAATTTAGAGAATCTCAAATATTAAAAGCGGTAAGAAATTATAACCAAATCCAGGGCTTTATCATACCCTACTTTTGTTAAGAATTTCTGAACTCTCCGTTTTTAAGAACAATTTATAAAAGAGACATAGTACAGTAGTTATAGAATGGAATGCAACTATAGAAAATATGGGATTTATATATAAGTAAGGTACTTGTTGCAATGCTAAAAGCACAAGGAATTAGAAAATGTAAACCTGAGAGGAGCACTACAATATGATTACAGTTAACCGAGGATATATGTATGATCCAGATGATAATGAGGTCATAATTACCGAAATTTATTATGAAGCTGCTACAGATACTAAATTAGGAAGTAAAATGGATAGCTTATCTTATTCAGCCATTCCTAATGAGATTAAAGAAAAAATAGAAGCAGCTGCTTCATTATCCTATATGGAAAGCATTGAGATGCCTCAGCCATTAGCTGTCGTATATCAAAATGAAATTAGCATGTATGGAAAACCAGAAAAATTATACTTTGAGTTAACTAGTATATAAGAGGGAAAAAGACATTGGACGTATTTGTTCAATGTCTTTTTTATTAATTTATAGAGGAGAATATAAAATGAATAATGTAACTGAAATAGAAACAAGTCTTTGGACAATTTGTGTAGGGGATATTTTTAGTAATGGTCGTATGCCGTACCATCTAAAAGTTGTAAAAATTGAAGTAGAAGATATGATGAAACCAGACGATGCGAAGATATATAGTATACCTGTTCACCCTAAAAATCATAGAAGACGTATGAAAATAATGGATGTATCAGAACATATTTCTTATCGAGCTTGGTATTATAATGAATTTTGGAGCAAATAATATACTATGGATGAAAGAGTGATACGGTTGTTTCACTCTTTTTTACTTGCATTAAAAATAAAGATAGTTTAATATACAGATATATTTATTGTTTAATTGATTCCGTTTATTCCCACACCTTTTTTTGTGTTGTGGTTGAGTTGTAGAAGCAAGTTGCGTCTTGTTTCATTTATGAAAGGGCTTCTTTGAGCCGATTAGTGTATTTATAGCTTATTTTGCTATGCACATTTTTAATCGACTTGAAGAAGCCCTTTTTGTGTTGTCTTCAAGTTTGGAGTTATTGTATAGCCAGCACTTTAGGCAATTATTTTATTAATTAGGGGGAAACATCATGAATTTAGCCATGGAAAAATCACAAGGGAAATTACAAAATGATGCTCATTTACATGACATCATTGAAGAAATTAAAGAACTAGCTAATCCTTTATGGATCAGTTCTTTATCAATGTTGCAAGCGCACAATCAAAACTTCAATACGAAAGCTACGACATTTAAGGATATTACCATTTCTGATTTAAGAGATTTGAAAGTAAGTTTAAGTCTCATTTATGCAGCAAGGAATATCAGTTGTAAAAGTATAGAGGATTTGAATAAGCGTCTATCCATTCAATCAGGGAAAGATATTACTTCCCATGAGGATTGGCTGCTTCATGAAAACAGAGGAATTATATGTGAAATGATTGATGAATTTCGAAAGAAAGAGTGGAAACACCCAGATTCGAAATAACAAGTAATACAGGAGGATTATTATGACAAATATAATGGAAAGTTTACAAGCTGAATTTCCTGTCGAACAATTAGGATGGAAAATTATAAATACATTTGAAAGCCAAGGTCGTTTTTTTGCGTTTGTAGCTCCATTTGTTGACGCACGCGCCATTCAGGACCAATTTGATGAAGTCTTTGGTATTGATAACTGGCAGGTGTCGTATGAAAAATGGGGTGAGAAAGCAACGAAATGTACCATATCAGTGTTTTTGAATGAACGTTGGATATCAAAAGAGGATGGAAGTGAAGAATCTGACTATAGTTCTGTAAAAGGTGGCTTTTCAAATAGTTTAAAAAGAGCTGCTGTGCTTTGGGGCGTAGGAAGATACCTTGTGTGAACTGTTCTCGCACAAAAAGTTGTGGAAACACACTATATAAAAGCGAGGGAACTATAAAATGTTCTAACTGCATGTTTGACTATCAAGACTCGGAAGTAAGTCTTGCAAGAACATCGTAAACTCTTGAAAAGGTCTAATACTACGGATAGCAATAATAGAGAACCCTATCATTGTTATGAGCCCGTTGAAGGCGGTGAAAATCGAACCTAAATTCCTCAGGGAACATGGTAAGAAAAGTAATCGGGACGCCATAAAATAGCTATGGATAGAATGAATCATAGATTCTGGCGAATCACTGAATGTACGTGTCGATACTATCCGTTCCTTAGAAATATGGAGGAGGTAAAACCATACCTTTTCAGTTGTGGAAATGATAATAAGGTATATCAAATCTGCGGATAGGGACTATACCCTATTCATCTAATGAATCAAATTACGATTAGTTCATTAGTAACTGACGGCATAAAGGTGAGTCCTAAGGCTATATGTAAGGCTAAAACATGTGGAACAGTTGAAGTTGGTGAGAACGTCATACGATGGTTAATTATCGGTTCGTGGATATAAGGTATTACACATACAATACTGAAGTTCCTTAACACCAATGGCAGTAGGGTCATAGTACCAAAGAAGGTTATGTAATATAACTAGAGGGAAGGGCCCAAGTCTAATAATCATGCAAAGGCAAAATTATTCTAGGAATGTGTAACAGTAACCGACTAAACCTTAGAGCAAAATCTCAGCAAAAGAGGTGATGCAATTTGGTGCGAAAACTAGAAAATACTCTTGAATCAGAAACAGAATTAAAGAGAACATTAGACAAGCTGTACTCAAAAACAAAAGAGCATATGGAAAAAAAGACGAGAATCAAACACACATCTCTCCTTGAAATTGCGATGTCAAAACCTAATATTGTCACTGCGATACACTCGCTAAAAAGCAATAAAGGCTCCATGACTCCAGGGGTAGACGGAAAAACAATCCAAGACTACCTCAGACTATCCGAAGAAAAACTTATCGAGTTAATTCGTGGTAGACTCACAAATTTCAAGGCGCACCTAATAAAACGTGTGTTTATTCCAAAGGCTAATGGCGGACAACGACCTCTCGGTATTCCAACCATAGAAGACCGGATAATTCAACAAATGATGAAGCAAGTCTTAGAGCCTGTACTCGAAGCACAATTCTTCAAATACAGCTTTGGGTTTCGACCAGAAAGAACTACCTATCATGCGTTGGAAAGAGTAAAAGTCCTTGTTCATAACACTGGGTATCACTGGATCGTAGAAGGTGATATTCGTCAATTCTTCGACAAAGTAAACCATAGGATTCTTATAAAAAAACTATGGAGCATGGGAATCAAAGATAGACGAATATTGTGCCTAATAACGGAATTCCTCAAAGCTGGAATCTTCAAAAATATCATTAGAAATGACAATGGTACACCCCAAGGTGGCATATTAAGCCCCCTCTTAGCAAATGTATACTTACATTCCTTCGACAAATGGGTTGCCAAGCAATTTGAAGAATTTACAACCAGACATGAGTATTCGAAACACGATCATAAATTACGAGGTTTAAAATCTTCTAACCTTAAGCCAGGCTATCTAATCAGATATGCTGATGACTGGGTTCTAGTCACTAATAACAAATCCCATGCTTATAGATGGAAGACTGTTATCAAGAATTTTCTTCAGAAAGAACTTAAACTTGAACTATCCGAAGAGAAAACAAGAATAACCAACATCAGGCATAAGCCAATAGAATTTCTTGGCTTCAAATACAAGGTAGTCTTAAAAGGTGTAAAAGGAAAAAAGAAGAAGGATAAAAAGACAAGATATATCAGCCAAATAACTCCTTCTGATAAGAAGATTAAAAGAAAAGTAAAAGAACTCAGAGCCACACTCACTTCTCTCGGCAAAAGATTAAGCCACGATAAACTGAGTAATGCACAGCTAATCTTAGCCTATAACTCAAAGGTTAGAGGATTAATAAATTATTATTCATATGCCACCGAATCTCCCATAATGGATAGAGAAGGTTATAAGTTAAGAAAAAAGACTTTTAATCTTCTATCTAGGCGTGGTGGGGTCTTACATCCTATCAACAAGTGTATTAACCTTGCGGACAAATACCCTAAACGGACACAAAAGACTTTAGCTATTAAAACCGAAGTTGGCTACATTGGCATTATGCATTTAAACCTAACCAAGATGAACGAAAACCTATATAAACAAAAGGTTCAAAATGAAACTCCATACTCTCCTTCGGGACGTAAATTAATCGAGCGAAGAAAGGGAACAAAGGAGTTCAGTGTCAGACTAGATGAAATTACAAGCCTCTCTCTCCTTGAGAAAGTCAGGAAAAAACTTGTGAATTCACCCCGATACAATTTTGAGTACTTTATGAATAGAGGATATGCGTTCAACAAAGATAGAGGAAAATGTAGAATTACAGGAGTCCCACTTGGGAAGCACAACCTGCATGTTCATCACATTAATCCTAATCTCCCGTTAGAAGAAGTCAATAAGCTGCCAAATCTAGCCTGTGTAGATAAGGAAATTCACAAGGCAATACACAATGAAGTTGATATGAGCAGCATCTTGAATAATAAGGAAATTAATAAACTGAAACGATTCAGGAACAAAATTCATGCTATTTGATTATTAGATGGAGCGCCGTATGAGGTGAAAGTCTCACGTACGGTGTGGACCGGGGGAAAAGCCACTCTTAACAGGTAATGCTGAAGAATTGGCTTACCTATCGGTATTATAATGTAAAACCTACTAAAGTAGAACTTTCTACATGTAGTAATGGCCCAAATAGTATCTATATTTCTTATCAAAAGAAAGGATATTATTTTATACCACCTACTATGTTACAGCAAAAACATAAACAAGGAAGTTCAAAGAAGGAACCATCGAATGGCCAAGTAAGTCTAGGTGTACTAATTCAAAACATACAAGAGCTTGCAAAACCATTAAGTATTACATCCAAGGAAATTCTACTTGCCTATAATCACAATTATAATGCGCAAGCAAGAACATTTGAGGATACGACGATTGGTGGTTTAGAAGGAATTCTAACTAGTTTACAGTTGATTCACGAAGCGAAGAATATCCGTCCTGGAAATGAGAAACAGCTTAACCGGTGGTTATCAGCTCTTATTCCTGGTGATGTTACATCCTTTAGAGAATGGTTACTTCATGATCATACAGAAGCCATTCATCAACTCATACAACAGTTAAAAAAACAACAAAGCGCGTAAAGCTTTGTTTTATAGCAGGAAAACGAATGAACAGGATATGAGGTCTGTTCTTTTTTTATTACTTTTTGGAGGGATTTATTATGAAATTTACTATTAACCGTACATTATTTATTGAAAAATTAGAGAAAGCAAGTGCTACTGTAGACGTTAAAAACCCAATGCCGGCATTACAAGGTGTTTTATTGGATTGTAATTCAAAGGGAATGATTCTAATGGGTTCAGACGGTACAGAAACAGTAACATTAGTAACTCGCTTTAATGTAAACAGTGGGGATTGTACTGAACCGGGGAAGGTGCTTTTTGCAGCTGCTCCGGTACTTAAAACGATTAAGAAATTCAAAAGTGAATTCATCGGTCTTGAACATAAAAACAATGAGCTAAAGATTGTAGAAAGTAAGAAGAAACAATTTAGCTTTTGTACCATGGATCACGAAGAATATCCTGAAATTAAAATCGAAGCAGGGGAAGATTGGATTTCACTTTCACAAGAACAATTTGTATCAATGGCCAACGGAACGTTACATGCTATTCCTGCAATGGATACACGTAAGATTCTAACAGGTGTGAACTTAAAATCAGTTGATGATAAGTTCTTTAGTATAGCAACTGATGCTCACCGTTTAGCCCGTTTACATTTTGATTGTACAAAGATCACTATCGCAAAAGATGGTGAAGTCGTGTTACCAATTAAGTCTCTTAAAACAGCTCTTAAGCTCTTTAATCGTGAAACAAATTTACAATTAAAGCTCATTAGTGATACACAGCTGTTGATCCGTGGCGAAAGTATTATCTATCAGTCTAGATTACTAGCTGGTACATATCCCGATACGGCACGTATGGTACCCGACGAATTTAAAAGTGAAATACAACTATCACGTGAAGAATTTAAAAATACGTTGGAGCAGCTTTCAGCATTTTCTTCCTTAATCGTACTTACGTCAGAAGGAAAAGAAAGCATCCATCTTAAACCACAAAATTCTCAAGTAGGTACTGCAAGTGTAGAAATTCCATGTAATCAAGTAGAAGCATTTACATTGGCTTGTAATGTGGAATATCTGCTACAAGCACTACAAACGATAACTTCTGAAACAATCGCGATAAAAATGATTAGTAATCAGAGACCTATCGTGGTAGTGGGAGCAGAGGATACAACTCACTCTAATCTGCAGTTAATTCTACCGGTTCGCGTGTAAGGGGGCATCCAAATGAGTATGAATCACAGTGACTTCTTTGACTTTTTACAGTCAAAAGAAGTCCTTCCTAATAATCAAGAACTTCGTCAATCCTTTGAATTGATTATAAATGGATTTATTGCGAACGAAATGCCTGATTTAGAAAACATACCATTAGAACATATAGATGAATTTGAAAAGCAATTTGAGCAGCTACGACATTATGTCACGTTTTATAGTGATAATTCATTTCGTATAAATGGTCCAGATTGTGAATTAAAAGAAATGCTACATTTACATCTTTTCACTGAACAACTAGAAGATGTGGAAAAGCAGGGGCTAGAAGATGAGATATTTATTTAATCAAGGAAATGAGATGAAAGTATACATACGGATACTACGCATACAAAAATTAATTCGTAAATATAACATCCCATTCTTAATCAATATCAATGATTTTCACAGGGACAAGTTGCATATCACAAGTGAACTATTATTCGAGTCGTTTGCGCGTTTTAACGAGCAAACAAGTATATTTTGTCACTTTGCCTTTGGAACTGAAGAAGACCTGTTAGATGGGACGTTATTTAGCTCAGAAGACATGTATTCGAATTTCGCTTCGGATATTAGTTCTATGGCTGCGGAAGGATGTTACTTCGATACAGCTGGTTACTATTTATGTATAGGCTCGGAACATATAACACAATCTGATTTTCAATTCGTGTTACATGAATTTTCGTTTAACACCTATCAAAGTGAAGCGTATCCCAGTCATATTTTGATTGAATTTCTAGAGGATGGTTATGAACAGTACTCATTTGATGAATGGGTACTTTCTTATTATGAAATTATAATCCGTCTTGCGGCAATGATTCGAGAAAAGACGAAGGGGAACCAGGTATGAAATTATTATTTACATACAATCACCAGAAAGTAAGAAAGTATCTACTTTCGTTAAAAATGCAAAAGAATGCTCACTTACTGCATGAATTACTTGCAGATAAGAAGCATGAAGAAGAAATCTATATATTAGATTGTTTAGAGCACTCAAGAGAAATAGACTTCAGTAAGATTTCAGAACGATCCATTCAACAAGTAATGGCTACTGTTTCTTATTTAGAGGAAGACTCGAATTTCCCAATTGGTTTAATTGATTCGAAAACCTTACTTGAAATAATTATGATTGCGGAAACATCTTTAGATACTGATCTTTCCTGCTTCTATACATCGCAATTCTATCTTATGGAGATATTTATACGTATGTATAAATTGGGGATTCCTGTAAAAGATTATTACCCAACTTATTTAGAACAAGATAATTTCGAAGAATACGATTGTGAGGATTCATTTAAAAGCTGGGGTGATGACTTACTTCAAGATATGAAATTACATCACGAAGAGGTAGATAGCGACGATAAAGATACCTTAATCCAATATTCGAATTTATTTCATATATCTATGGATGAGATAAACCTTATTGTTGAGAATGCATGGAGTCCAATTGGTGAAATGCTCTCTAATATCAAGATAGAGAATCAAAGTTTCTTTCAGTCAATCCAGAATCAGTTTGATATACGTATGCTTTACCAAGCTGATGAGGAAAAACTTTACCTTTTCTATGATGATGATACATATTTTCCAGCAATTAAACGAATTGAGATGTTACTTCGTATCTTTGAAGAGATACAGTTAACAAAAAATATAGCAAATTAGTACAGAGGGCCAAAAAATGAAGAAATTATTTAGCTATTCATCTAATGTAGCGATGTCAAACTACTTACTATCACTTAAGTTAAACAAAACTTATAGCATCGTTAGTTGGGAACAAATTAAACAAAGATATCAAGAGGAAATATATATATTAGAAAGCCTTTCTAAAGATATAGAAATAGATTTCAACAAAATCTCTCATGGAACAATTAGTAAAATCCAAACTTGTGTGGACTTTCTAGATGAAAACCAAACAATAAGGTGGGAGGACATAGAATCAACAGATACGATTGTCATCTTCTTACTTTCCATGAACCTATTAAACATAAATCTATCTAAATTTTATTCATGTCAATTTCATATCTTACGTTACTTTAAAAGCATGCATGAGCTTTCGATTGATGTAACACAGTATTCTCCCTCGTATTTAGACCGAGAGAATATCTATGAATTAGACCATGAAGAAGGATTTATAGAATTGGGTACGGACATGATCGAAGATATGGGCTTAGAAGCTTTTCCAATTGATGAAGAAGAGTATGAAAAGCTCTCTACACTATTCGACATACCATTAAAGGAAATAAAGGAAGCAGCAGAGGACACATGGGGTGCTATAGCTGAAACAATAGACGGCATATCACCGAAGCATAAAGAAAAAATTTCTAAATTACTAGATTGTTATCCAGTGCAGCATTCTTATCAAATTGATGAAGAATCTCTGTATCTCTATTATGGCCAGGAACCATTATACGGACCATATAAATTTGAGATGTTACTAGATTTAGTGGAAACAATCTATACGCAGGGGGACATAACAAATGAAGACAGTAGCAATATTTGATGCTTTAGAGCCAAAAGGAATTGTAACCATTCAGCAATTTAACAACGAATTATCACGTGGAGAAACTGCCGTTACTTTTAAGGACTTTTATTTAGCTTTAAAAGAAGTTATGGAGCAGGGTACACAAGATAATACTCATTACTCTAGTGGCGTACTCCCAAAAGGTTGTATAAAACACGAGGTGTTATCTAAGAGTGGAGATAAACAAGCTGTTTGGATTGAAGTACCAAAGGCTCAGTGGGATATTCATTTTTTTGAACGACCGTTTCAACAAGTAGGATTTCCACGTCTATTATTTCGTTATACGGTGTACCAAAAACGAGTTACGAATATCTCTGTCTTTGCTGTAAAAGAAGATATGGAGTTAGAAGAAGGAATGAAATTATATCAATTTCCATATTCTAATGTTCATCCTAGTGGATCTGTATGTACAGGTAGAGTTGTGATACCTGAATTCCGGACTTTAAAAGATTTAGAAACATTTCATGTTTTATTTTTTGCAAGTTCTTTTAATCACGACCTTACACATACTCATACGGAACCAGTTGGAGAGCTATTTAAACGATTTGAAAACCAAAGTTTTGATGATTCTATTTTAATGGAATCGGAAATGACTTTTTAATACACGCTCTTTAGAGTGATTGTTTATTAGAAGCAGGGGAGTATTTATTAAGAATAATAATTTTGTTGGAGTTTAGATTATAAACATTGGATCCAACATGCTTAGGAGGAAATACGGTGTATTTAGATTATGAAACACGAATGAGAATTGAGAGAGAAAGACAACGAATTATTAAGTTTTTAAACGAGAAGGGTATTACACAAAATTCAGATGGCAAAAGAGTCAATGATTTACCACTTTGGCCATTAACTTTAATGGAAAATAAGTTACTGGCAGACAGTAATTGAGTACATCGAATTTCTGAAAATAGCAGAACTATATATAAGCAAAGATACTAGGAGGATTTTTTATTATGACAAACTTATTCGATTTTTTTGATATGGAAACACAAGTAGAGGAAACAACAGTACCAGTGAAAAAAGCTGCTTCAGAGCAAGCTGCTGCTAAAAAAGAAGAAAAAAAGGAAAAAGCAAAGAATAAGACAAAGGCTAGTAAGAAAGCTACTGGTTCAAAATCTACAGATTGTCTAGATAAAATCAATACAACAACGGTTGTTCGTCATGTAGTATTTGGAGATATACCGTTAGTAGATTGGTTTACAGAAGAAGAAATTACACATGGAATTGCTGTTCAAAATGGAGATTCCACAGATGTAAGAAAAATAGAAGCAGAGGACATTCGCGTAAAATTAGAGCAACGCTATCCCTCATTTGTAAAAGGCTTAACTGTCATTAAATTTGATGAGGATACAAATGCACTACTTCCGATTTTAACTGTCGGCGCAAAAGGAGCAAGTATTGTAGAAGGACAATCCATTTCAGATTGTCCTTTTTCTTTTCTTAGTACTTGGCTGAATCACTTTTTACCTGGGGATTTTATTCCAAGAACTTTATTAATGGACTTTATTATTATTGCACAGGCCATTTCTCGTAAATGTGATTGCGAAGTGCATGCCGATGTCTATTTCAATAAAGAGCGTGGTTATTTTATGGACTTTCCACGCCAGCAGATAGCAACTGAAATTGTAATCCCAGAAACGAATATAGAGATGCAGTCTATCGCTATGAAAGTTATGGAGATACACAGTCATCATCGTTTCTCTGCTGAACCAAGTGATTTAGATGATCAAAGTGAACGGGCTCCTATTCTTTATGCAATTGTTGGCAGAATAGAGGATGTTTTCCCTGAACTACGAGTACGCACTTGTATAGATGGAAAATTTCATTCTATTAATCCTAACTTTATATTTGCAGGAGAATATGCAACAAAAGGGATAAGCCAAGATTACGATTTAAGTAGGATCACACTTTTAAAATAAATACACAAGGGGGCGTAAAAGAGACATATTTTTATGTCTCTTTCTTTATTATGACAACATTAAAAACAATTCACGTTTCAATGTTTACAAAGATAAAGCAATACATGTTAGTTCTTACAAAGAATAAACAAGCAATAGAGGAATCGCATGATGACTATAAGCTATTTCAATTTATGTGCAAGTTAGAGATGAATCACATATATGAAGCATTAGAAGGACAGAGGAAGAATACTCATATTGATTTAGACACACATCAAGAATATGTAGACACGCTTGTTGTGCAGTTGAATTTACTTCAATATGTTGTAGGCATTGTGCAAGAGGTAGGAGTCATTTATGCTGCATCGATACTAGTGATGCATTCATTTGACTTGTATACCGTGCATAGGCTTACAAATTTATCGATTCCATTTCTACGAAATTTAGAGAATACACTATCAAAAGAAAAATAGGGGGCTATAAAAATGAGTATTGTTATTGATATTGCAGAAGGAAAGAAGATTGTACCACATATTGTATTAGTAGGTGCTGGAGGAAACGGAGGATTAATTTTACAACATATTGCTCAAATGATGAGTATTTTTCAATTGGATGGTGAAATTGTAGTTGCAGATCCAGACACGGTTGAAGAAAAAGTGCGCCCATAAGGGCCTTGTAAACTCTGATTTAGTAAATCAGCGGGTGAAGTGAAACAAGATAACAACCCGACACCGGTAGCCTTATCCGTAATCGAAAGTGAACGGGGAGTGTAGCATGGCTGCAACGGGATAAGTCACTCTAATGTCATGAGTGCGACTGAATTTCTAGGTGTACCGTGGTAAACAAGGTTGAATGCTAAACTGCGTGAAGGATAAATCAAGGGGTCTTATCGACGACCATATCGAAATAGACATTGAAACGATATGTCTCTAGTTCAGCTCATCTATTTTTTGTGGAGAGAGGTGTGTTTCACACTAGAGAACCAACTAAAGTACATTAGTAAAGATTGAAAGTCCCAACCGACATTACTACAAACTATTTACAAGGTACTAAATGGGGATTACCTAAGTGGAAGCGCCATTTATGGCTATAGAGGATGATTTCAAGGTAAAAACCAAGAAATGTGGCTCTTGAATATTCCATATGGTAACGGAGCCTTCGTAGTAGTCAGAGATAGGGAAAGCCTATCACACTAACGTATGACAAATTACGTTAGGTCATGGTTGTGAAATCAGGATGGCGAAGGAAGGTAGTCAATTAGTTCATGATGATAATAAACAGGAAGGAAGCGAGATGCTGATGAGAAATCCAGTTTATGTATTGAACACCTTGTCGAAGAATACTATTAAAGAAAACTATAAGTTCAAAAGATTATATAGAAATCTTTATAATCCAGAATTCTACTATAAAGGTTATCAAGAAATATATGCCAATCCAGGTAATATGACCAGAGGAACCATAAATAACACTGTTGATGGCTTCTCAAAAAATAGAGTATCTAAAATCATCAACAACATTAAAAATGGTAACTATAAACCTACTCCTGTTAAGCGAGTATATATTGATAAAAAAGGGAGTAAGAAAAAACGTCCTCTTGGGGTACCGACATTTGACGATAAACTTGTCCAATTAGTAATAAAGTATATCTTAGAAGCAATTTATGAACCAAACTTCTCTGAGAACTCACATGGATTCAGGAAAAATAGGGGTTGTCATACAGCTTTGAAACAAATTAAAAAGAGTGGTAATGGAACTAAATGGTTTATTGAAGGTGATATTCAAGGTTTCTTTGACAATATCGACCACCATATCCTAATTGACCTACTAAGAAAACGTATCAATGACGAAACACTCATCGGATTAATATGGAAGTTCCTAAGAGCTGGGTACATGGAGGATTGGCAATTCCACAAAACATTCAGTGGAACACCACAAGGAGGGATTCTCAGTCCTCTTCTTGCCAACATATATCTAAACGAACTAGATATATACATGGAAAAATACGCTGAAAAGTTCGGAAAAGGTCAACCAAAAGACAGAGAAGTTGATAAAAGATATCAATACTTACACCTCAAAATAAAAAGAGGGCGTAAGAAAGCAGACTTACTAAGAGAACAAGGTAAACACAATGAAGCTCAGGAATTAATCGAGCAAGTCAACGAATGGGTTAAGGAAAGGGGACAACGTCCCTACTACAATCCAATGTCGGATAAATTTAAGTCACTAAAATATGTTAGATATGCTGATGACTTTATTGTAATGATAATCGGCAGTAAAGATGATGCCAAAGCCATTAAATCTGATATAGCTCAATTTCTCAATGAAGAATTAAAATTAACTTTATCAGAAGAAAAAACACTTATCACCCACTCTAGCAAGAAAGCAACATTTCTTGGATACAACGTCAATATCACTAGAAACGAGTTATTTACCAAATACTCGGTGAAAGGTGCAAAAAGAAGACATCACAATCTAAAAGTAAGACTTGAAATCCCCCATGAAGCATGGCGAAATAAATTACTTGCCCTGAATGTTTTAGAAATGAAGTATGTGAATGGGAAAGAAACTTGGAAACCAAAGCATAGACCGGAAATGGCACACCTAGATGATTTGGAAATACTACATAATTATGTATTACAGATCAGAGGGATGTACAACTACTACAAATATGCAGTTAATTCAACGGTACTCCAAAAATTCAGTTACGTTCTAGAATACAGCATGTATAAAACATTCGCCAATAAATATAAAAGCTCAATCGGAAAAATTAAGGGGAAATATTGCAAAAACGGTGTATTCATAGTCAATTACAAAGATAAAAAAGGCAAACAACACTCTCATTCTTTCTACAGGGAAGGATTTAGAACGGTTGATATAACTAAGATGAAAACACAAGAAAATAACATCGACAACTTGTTAGCCTCAAGAGTTCATATGTCAACAACTAGTCTTATGGATAGGTTGTCAGCCAACAAATGTGAACATTGTGGTAAAACCGATTCTAACTTAGTAATGCACCATGTCCGAAAAATGAAAGATGTTGAGAAAGGCAAAGCCAAATGGCAAAAATTAATGATTGCCCGTAGACGCAAAACATTAGCCGTATGTGAGGATTGCCATAATGAAATTCACTATGATATGAGAGTAGAACTTATAGCGAAAAACAGAAAAAAATAACTTTGACAAGCAATTGATGGAGAGCCGTATACTCTGAGAGGAGTACGTACGGTTCGGTGAGGGGTTTTGAGAAACCTATCATAGCAATATGACAAGGCGCTCGCTTCCTACTCTACAACCTTGGAAATCAACTCTTTATTCGACCTGATGTTGGTAAATACAAAGCAGAAGTACTCGCTCGTCGATATAAAGCTGGCTATAACGTTCCTATCTCTTCCTTTACGTCACAGTACATAGAAGACATAGAAACAATGCAGCAGTTGTTTGGTAATAAATATGATTTATTAAAAAAACAACATAAAGACGACTACTTGTATCTGCCAATTGTAATTGGGGCAGTAGATAATATGTTTTCTCGTGAAGTCTTTCATCAATTCTTCCATCAATCGGATAATCTTCTTTACATCGATGTAGGGAATACAGCTGTAACCGTTCCTGATAATTGGAGAGAAGTAAATAAAAGACATTGGACACCTCAACAAATAGCTGATTATAAAAACAGTGGTTATAACGGACAAGCAGTATGTGGAGTTAAATTGAATGGCGAGGTCATTCTTTCACCGCTTGGTGATTTATTTGCGGATGCTTTTACGAAAAAAGAAACGGCTCCAAGTCAATTAAGTTGTTCCGAATTAGCTGCTTCAGAACCACAGCGCGTTATTACTAATAAGTTCGCTGCCATGACTGTTGCTCAATTCGTCAACGAACTCTTTGATGAAGGTACTGTATCGAATCACTATATCATTTTCCAGGCTCAAAAGGCTTTTATGAAAGCTGCACCAATTGAGGGGTAATGATATAGGAGGGGACAAGATGAGAGTGTATCAATTAGATTCCACTCAATTGCAACACAGTTTAACACCAACAAACATGTGTAATGGTGTTCTACAATACTACCAATATAAACAGTATACCGTTGTATCTGTACTTGATTTATCAAAGCAAGATTCCGAAATGATACCATTGCTTCTGGCTTGTTTAGCAGAGGCTTTGATTCATTTCAATCCGGATTCTTTTTTAGCGAAGGATGAATCTAGCATTTTATATTGGTGTAGAAAGAACTTTAAAGGATTTCATAGTATCTCTGACGATGGATTTTTACAAGATTTCAAGCAGATATACGAATGTTATCAATCATTGCAGAACGTTGGGAAACAAGAGAAAAATATAAAAATAAATATGTAATAGCAGGGAGAAGTGAAATGTATGTATAATATAATCAAACGTCAATATAATTCAATTATCCAAGAGGTGATTCGGATTAACGAAGAAGTACAAAGGGAATTAAACCTATTAGTACAAAAAATTTGTGAAACCGTGTCTTCTGTCCAAAAAATAATCCTTTTTGGCTCTCATGCTTATGGCACACCAAATGAAGATAGCGATTTTGATCTTTGTATTGTTGTGGATGGTGTAGGAGCAAGAAAAAGGGAAGTCATTAACCGTATTAATTGGGGTATTTACGATATAATGGAAACACCAGTTGATATTTTAGTGTATGGACCAGAAGAGTTTCAAGAACGTGCTAATCGCAATGTAACCATGGAGCACAAAATTGCACTAGAAGGGAAGGTCCTATATGAGAAATACTGAGGATCTAAAAGAGTGGGTATTTATTGCAAAATCTGATTTAGATTCTGCTGGTTACTTAACTCACATGAAACCTTTCCCTACTGCAATTATTTGTTATCATAGTCAACAATGTGTGGAAAAACTTCTAAAAGGGTTTCTTGCACTAAACGGTAGACCAGTCCCTAAAACTCATAACCTTTTAATGCTGCACAAATTGTGTCGGAAATTAGATGAGGAGTTCTCATTGATTTTAGAACAGTGCGTGCAGCTAAATGGTTATGCTACAGACATTCGTTATCCGTATTTTGAAGCACTTACTGTTCAAGATGGATTAATCGCTATACAACATGCTCAAAAAGTAATGAGCTTTTATATGGAAAAGTTAAACAAGTTGAATATACATGAAATCACAGTTGATTAAAAATAGAGGATATACACAAAAGAGAGTGCCTATTAAATAGGGACTCTCTTTTTCTATCTAAAAACAGAGGAGGCATGCTCCATAGTAGTATGAAATGATACTTTGCTATGGGGATAACAATATAATGATGGATATATATAAAGAAATTAAAGAGGAAATGAAAAAAGTCTATTTATCTCGCGATTGTTGTTTTGTAGGTTACAGTGGGGGGAAAGATAGTTCTGCCATGTTGACGTTACTATGGGATGCAATTGCTGAGCTACCACTAGAGCAACGTACAAATCCAATTCATATCTTAACTTCCGAAGTTGGAGTAGAAACACCTGCTATGACGGCTTATATCTCAAGGACATTACAAAAGATCCAGGAGAATGCAAATGAGCAAAACCTACCATTTGTCGTTCATGGTGTGAAACCACTTATGAAAGAATCATATTGGTATAAGGTAATAGGCAGAGGCGTTTTACCACCGAGCGGAAACAGTAGATTGAGATGGTGTACTGACTCTCTCAAGGTCAAACCGATGCAGCGAAAGATGAAAGAAATCTTAATAGCTTCTCAAACTACTACTGCAGTAGAATGCTTTGATGAATATGATGGTGTACTTATGCTGGCCGTTCGTAATGAAGAGAGCGCTCGAAGAAGACATAGTATTCAAAAGCATGAGATAAGTAATGATTCCTTATTTTCACGTCATAATGATATGAAGAATATCCTCTGCTTTAATCCAGTTAAATTTTTAACCGGTGATGAAGTATGGATGTTACTTTTAGATAGAGGGATACTGCCTTTTGGTGTGGATGTGGAAGAAATGAGCATACAGTATGGACAAGCTATGTTTGAATGTGGCATAAAAACAGGTGGGAAGCAGCAGGGAAATGCTTGTGGAGCTGCAAACTCACGTAGTGGATGTTGGACTTGCCTAATGATGAATGGTGAGGATAAAATGTTGACCCAGCTAATAAGTGAGGGGTATACGGACTATGCTTATCTACAATCCTGGAAAAGCTTCTTACGTTCGATTAGAAACGATATTCGGTATCGGAATGTAATGAATAGACGAAGCCTGCAAACGCTCCTTAGAAACGAAAATAAAAGGGATTCAGACTTGTTTTCCATATGTAATCATGTTGAATATGATTATATTATGTTTGATCGTACAGAAAAGGGAGACTATGCACCAGGAGGACTAACAGTAGAAGGTAGAAGAATGCTTTTAGAGTATCTACTTTATATTCAACAAGAAATGAATACGAGTCTTATATCTGAAGAAGAAATTGAGGCAGTACTACAAGGCTGGTATGACACAGATGGTATTCGCGTATATCGAGATGAATTGGAGCCAATACATCACGCATGTCTTGGTGAATTGGTGTTCAAACCTGATTGTACAATAAATGAAGAAAAAACGACGTCTCCATTCCCTGTGTTTTTCGTGGAAATTGATGTTCATTTAGGGAAGCAGGAGATATTTCGTTGGATGAAGGAACGACAGAAAGTTACGCAGCAGAGTTTTTTCTTTTTCCCTTCAAATTATTCTAATGATTCTACAAAGCTTACATGGAACAAACTAACCTTTGTTGTATCTAGATTTGATATAACAGAAGCAAGAGATGCTGAACGCATTATACGTCAATGGTTAGGTATGACGATGTACCATGAAAAGGCAGAAGCACAACATAAAAAGATGCTTGTACAGCTGTTCATTCATTCTATGAAGAATGAACAATTATTTAATCCGGATGAATTAGAAAATACGAAGATCCTATATACTACAGAGTTTATAAGTAGGCTCTCTCGATTGCTAGAAACAGAGGAGTTGCTATCCGAGGAGACTAATCACCTCTTTGCAAAAATACTTAAAGAAATGGCTAACGAAACATTTCTTATAGCGTGATATATAAATAATAGATATATTTAGAGAGTACCTATTCAATAGGTGCTTTCTATATTACAAAGGCAAGAGGAGATTTTAATGGAATTTAAAAAACTTATGAAGTATATAGAAGAGAATAAGGAAGAACACTTTGATGAATTAATTAAAGAAAATGAAAACGCAATTAAAGAAATCGATAAAAAAAATGAGAAGAAAGCAGATTTTTAAAAATAGTTATGATATTTACCGAAGAACTATTAGAAACGTATAAATATAGGATTCAAGGAGGATACTTATGACTGAAATTAGTTTAAAAGACAGATGTATTCAAATTCTAGCCACAATTCCAACAATAGTATTTTTTATTTGGAGCATGTACTACTGCTTTCAGCTATTTGTAGGAAATGAAATACCTGGAGTAAATCCTATTACAAAGTTTATACTTGGGTTGATTACACTGTTTATGGGAATAGGCGGACTTATTAATTTAACTAAGCCTAATGTAGATGCTGTCGAGTTCTCCCTAAAGACACTTTGCGGGTTACTTGCAATTGGCTTTATATTAGGGTCAGGACAATTTATAGATATCGTAAAAGTAGTCATTAATTCATTGTAAAGAAATCATATATTTTTTAGTACCTTTTAAAAGCCCAATTATATTTTATATATAATGGTCTTATCCCTGTCAAGTAGACAGCATTAAAAAGACTAAGCAGCCATCGAGATTCGATATTCTATCGGAGCTCGA
>NZ_JAQFUL010000031.1:0-54278 GCF_027716265.1 Bacillus cereus group sp. Bc031 | reverse complement strand
TTTTTCTCTCATTATACAAGAAAGACCCTATAGAATAGACTTTTTTTTAAGTGTCTATTCTATAGGGTACATTTTAACTATCACGTTCTTTTTTTACATTATAATAATTTTATCATCTAGTTTCGTTTGTCCGCTAAGAAGTGCGTTTAAATATTCCACTTTTCTTATACAGGCTTGTATATGTCTTTCAACCTCTTGTAACTCTGCTTGGTGATGCGTTTCAATAGGATGAATTTGTACGTTGAATTTTTCAAATTGACTACTATATGTTATTTCTGCATAGCCGCTCATAATATCTGTTTCGTTATGAAATAAAAATTGCTTCGTTTTGTCACAGAATGATACATTCTGAAAGCCATATACTTTTAATGCTTCAATTACTTTTTTTATCATTTTTGTATTCATTTTTTTTAACCCTCTTTACGAAGTTCTACTTATACATTATAACATAAAAAATTACATAGAAAGCGCTTCCAAGTGTATTTTATTATAAACTTTACGTTTCAATCACAAAAATGAAACAAAGAAAAAATAATTGTAAAGAAGGAAGGACTCTTTTATTGTTTCGTCATATATATAGAGAAATAGTGCAATGAAAGGAAATTTTCCGAGGTGGAGATCGTATTTCCAATTTGAGCGCAGTAAAAGAGGTGAAGATCTTGAACTTTGATATTGTAGGACAAAAAGCATATATAAAAGATGGACCGCATCGGAACCGAATTGGAATTGTAAAGAAAAACGAGACAAAATTAGAATCGCAGTTTGCTATTGTAATTGGAGAACAAATCATTGAGGTAGAGCTAAAGGATATCGTGTTAGTTGGAGTAGACGTAGGACAATTTCATAAATGGTGCGAACAAAATGGTTATTTGTGAAAAGGACGGGCTGTGAGATAATGAAGTATATGTGAGGAAAGAGAATATGTTATTGTATTCTCTTTTTCTATGTGTAAGGAGACGGAGATGAAGTATACAGAACGAGATTTTACATTGGAGTTAAAAGAGAACATTCAATGCATGGAGAAGGAAATAGAGAGAATAGCATTTAAACTTTTTAAAGATTATTCACATTTGTACATAGAAAAAAACATGGAATTATTTATAGAACTCATCAGAGATAAAGAAAATCCTTTTGAAACAGGATATTCTTCATCAATTTCGATAGCTGTATTAGATGAAGAAGGAAAGATGGTTGAATTTTATACAGTTCCTATCTGGGAATGTTGTAGTTATTTTTTAGGAGTACCGCTTCCAATAAGGTTTTGGGGAAGTAAGTTAAGTGGTGAACTTGTTGATGAATCTTATTGTGAGATAGAGGAGGAGTTAAAGGAGCGGTTGGAAGAATTTTTACAGTTTGCGGGTGAGGAATAATAGTTAATCTGTAGTTTATAATTAATAGTTATTAAAAAAATGAAAAACGGTGTAATTTCTTTATATCTGTACATAGTGTTTGAAACAATATGTTATGCCTTATGTATAAAAGATAAAGAGGAAGATGAAAAGAACTAAAAAAGGACGCTAACCGTTTTGTTAGCGTCCTTTTCATTATGAAGCAATTTCACCAGTTTTTGTATCATCTTGATTGTACGTATCTTGATCTAATTCACCAAGCCATTTACTAGAAATAAGACCTGCTGTCATAGAACCACTTACGTTAAGAGCTGTACGCCCCATATCGATTAATGGTTCAACTGAGATAACAAGAGCGACAATACCGATTGGTAAGTTCATTGTAGATAGTACGATTAACGCTGCGAATGTTGCACCGCCACCAACGCCGGCAACACCGAATGAGCTAATCGCAACGACAGCGATTAAAGTTAAAATAAATTGTGGTTGTAATGGATCAATTCCTACAGTTGGAGCGACCATCATTGCAAGCATTGCTGGATAAATACCTGCGCAACCGTTTTGTCCGATAGATACTCCAAATGAGGCTGCGAAGTTTGCAATCCCTTCAGAAATACCAAGTTTTTCTTTTTGAGCTTCAATATTTAATGGCATTGCACCAGCACTAGAGCGAGATGTGAATGCAAATGTTAATACAGGGAACACCTTTTTCAAATATTGAATTGGATTTAAACCAGATAGAGCAATTAATAATAAGTGGATAACGAACATTACGATAAGTGCCACGTAAGACGCTAACACGAAGTTACCAAGTTTTAAAATAGCATTTATGTCGCTACCAGCAACTGTTTTTGCCATAAGAGCTAATACGCCGTATGGAGTAAGACGTAAAATTAAGGTTACCATACGCATTACAATTGCATATACAGCATCAAGCATTTTCTTAAATAGCTCTGCTTGTTCTGGATATTTTCGTTTTACACCTATAAAGGCGATACCGATAAATGCTGCAAATATTACAACAGAAATTGTTGAAGTTGGACGAGCACCTGTTAAATCAAGAAATGGATTTGTAGGTAACAGCTCTAATAATTTATCTGGAATTGTTGTTTTTTCAATAGAAGTAAATCTTTCTTCAACTAGCTTCAGACGAGCAGATTCTGCATCACCTTGTTGCAGACCAGTTGCAGAAACATCAAATCCTGCACTTGCAGCGATACCGACAGCTGCAGCAATTCCTGTAGTCAGAATTAAAATTCCGATAATAAGACCACTAATTTTACCAAGGTTTTTCGTTAACTGTAATTTTGTAAATGCTGAAATAATAGATACTAAAATAAGTGGCATAACGATCATTTGAAGTAACTTCACATAACCGTTACCGATTAAGCCAAACCAAGTATTTGATTCAATAATTACTTTAGAAGTTGGCTCATAAATAAATTGTAATATAAGACCGAAGATAATTCCGACTCCTAAAGCGGTAAATACACGTTTATTAAAAGATACATGCTTACGTTGCATATAATATAATACGCCAACTAAAATGAGCATGACTGCAACGTTAATTCCGACAAGCAGTGTATTCATGATGATTCCCCCTAATTCCAATCTGTTATATAGAATATAAATCAATAAAACCTATAAGTCAACTAGGCAATTCCGGAATTAAAAAAAAGATGGCAAAATGCCATCTTTTAATGTCCAGCCCCAGGGACAAGTAAAAATGTCGTGTAGTATGTAAATCCTATGAAGAAAACAGTTAAATATGCCCCGAATACGTATATATACATACGCTCTGTTAAATTTAAATAGCTTAAAAGTACGAAGAATCCTGTTTGTCCTAAAAATAGTAGTGCAGTCGAATGCATATCCCCTACGTAAAACATAACCGAGAAAATTCCAGTCCAAAAGCCGAGAACGCGAAACATGCGCTCCATGCCATCTCCCTCCTTTTCTAAAAAAAGTAAACCTCACTTCATTATAGTTTATTTTTCTTACTATTGTAAATATTCGTTCATATAAAAAGAAGCCAATTATAATTGGCTTCTTTTTATATGAGAAATCAAATTGTTAGTTTATAATTACAAGATTTACATCCATCTAGTAAACTATCATTTCGTGTTAATTCCGTGTTAGGGAATAGGATTTCAAAAATCCCTTTCATCATATCTCCGTGCATATTACAAATTTCAGTTGGGTGATGGACAGCAACTTCTTTAAATGGACAATTGTGTACATCATAGAAAATTTTTGTTCCATCTGCACTTAATTCAAATGCAGGTGATAAGCCAGCTGTTGAAAAGGCTTCCTTTGCAATTTGAACTTTTTGCTCCACTGTTAAAGCATCTTCGCTCACATTTAAGCGCTGCATATGTTGTTGCATTAATTCGGCCCCGAATTGTTTCCCTGTTTCGTAGAGCGCTTTTTCACCAGCAGCTCCAAGGCTAAGTAAAGAATTAAACGCTATTTTTGCTAATAATTGATAATCACGGAATGGGAATTGTAATTGGATAACATCTTCAGATAATACATATAATCTGCTTGGTCGTCCGCCTTTTCCAGTTTTCTTCGTTTCAGATTTCAGCATATGAACATCTTCTAATTTAGATAAATGTAAACGCGCTACGTTTGGATGAATGTCAAACTCATCAGCAATTTCTTGTACAGTTACGTAACTATGTTTTTGAGAAATATATTTATAAATGTAATAACGAGTTGGGTCAGCTAAAACACCTGTAATTTTTAAAGCTTGTTCCATGAGGATCTCCACCTTTATCACTTTATCCAAGATAATAACATTATAATACAGATAAACATGGGTATAGGTAATTTTAGACAATAATTCGGAAATTGTTCATAATTTCACAAATATATTTTTCCTTTTTTATCTAGTGAAAATGCAAAAATACCGATTTTTCAGATGGATTTCTTCATGCTATATACATAGTGGGGAGGGAAAAATGATGAATGGAATTGAAAGCTTTGCGAATACGATTTTGAAAGAGGCGTGTAGGGTACAAGCTTCGGATTTACATATTGTGCCCCGGAAGAAGGATGTAGTGATTCAACTGCGCATAGGGAAAGATTTAATGACGAAACAATACATTGAAAAGGAATTTGGAGAAAAACTTGTTTCACACTTTAAATTTTTAGCATCCATGGATATAGGGGAGAGGCGGAAGCCACAAAATGGTTCACTGTATTTACAAATGGATGGACAGGAAGTGTATTTACGTCTTTCCACGCTTCCAACTGTATATCAAGAAAGTCTCGTTATTCGTCTTCATTTACAAGCATCTATTCAGCCGTTATCTCATCTTTCGTTATTTCCAAGTACAGCGAAGAAACTACTTTCTTTTTTACATTATTCCCATGGGTTACTCGTATTTACTGGACCGACTGGATCGGGGAAGACAACAACAATGTATGCATTATTAGAGGTAATTAGAAAAAAGAAAACACGCCGCATCGTTACACTGGAAGATCCAGTTGAAAAAAGAAATGACGATGTATTACAAATTCAAATAAATGAAAAAGCAGGTATCACATATGAGGCGGGACTAAAGGCTATTTTGCGTCATGATCCAGATGTTATTTTAGTGGGTGAAATTCGTGATGAAGAAACAGCAAAAATCGCTATAAGAGCAAGTTTGACTGGCCATTTAGTAATGACGACACTGCATACGAATGATGCGAAAGGAGCAATACTTCGGTTTATGGACTTTGGCATAACAAGGCAAGAGATTGAACAATCTTTATTGGCTATAGCTGCACAGCGACTTGTTGAATTGAAGTGTCCGTTTTGTAAAAGAAAGTGCTCAACTGTATGTAAATCAATGAGGCAAGTAAGGCAAGCGAGTATTTATGAGTTGTTATATGGATATGAGTTAAAACAAGCGATTAAAGAAGCAAACGGGGAATGTGTCACGTACAAGCATGAGACATTAGAGTCTTCGTTGCGAAAAGGATACGCTTTAGGATTTTTAGAAGAGGATGTTTATGTTTAAGAAAATATGGAGTTTAAGTGATCAAGTAATATTACTGAAACGATTAGGAGAACTATTAGAAAAAGGATACTCTCTTTTGCAGGCATTAGAATTTTTACGGTTTCAATTACCTTTAGAAAAGAAAGTACAATTGCAGCGCATGATTGATGGATTAAAAAATGGAAAAAGTCTACACGATTCTTTTCATCAATTAAAGTTTCATCAGGAGATGTTAAGCTATTTATTTTATGCCGAGCAACATGGTGATATTTCTTTTGCGTTGCAACAAGGGAGTGCACTTCTTTATAAAAAGGATAAGTATAGGAAAGATATGATGAAAATAATGCAGTATCCTATGTTTTTGGCGTTCTTTTTAATAATCATGATTTTGATTTTTAACTGCATTTTATTACCACAAGTTGACATGGTATATAGTTCATTTGGTTCTACAGCACCGTTATTTACAGAGCAAATTTTAAGTGCAATTAAGCTACTACCTTATCTTATTTTTAGCACTATTTTTATCGTTACAATTGGCTGTAGTTTATATATATTTTACTTTCGGAAACTCCCACATATGAAGCAGGTAAAAATTATGCTTCGTATCCCCCTCGTAAAAACATTTCTTATTTTAAAGCATTCACATTATTTCGCTACTCAATTGAGCGGTTTATTACACGGTGGGCTATCAGTACTTGAGGCTCTAACAATAATGATGGAACAAAAATACCATCCGTTTTTTCGATATGAAGCGGGTCGAATTGAACGCCAATTAATTGCAGGAGAATCGTTGCAATCTATTATTGCTAAAAGTGGATATTATGAGGAAGAACTTTCTTATATTATTACACATGGCCAAGCAAACGGTAATTTGGCGATTGAATTAGGTGATTATAGTGATCTGATTATGGAAAAGATGGAGCAAAAAATTAACCGTATGTTAGTGATTATTCAACCGATTTTATTTACGTGTATTGGAGGAATAGTCGTTCTTATGTATTTAGCGATGATTATGCCAATGTTTCAAATGATGAATTCTATATAGGAGGCATTTACATGCAGAATGAGGAAGGGTTTACCCTTTTAGAAATGTTATTAGTTATGGTCGTCATAACTGTATTATTACTATTAATTATTCCTAATGTAGTTACGCAGCGTTCATCCGTTGAAGGAAAAGGATGTAAAGCCTATGTGAAATCTATAGAAGCACAAGTACAAGTATACCAACTACAACATAATAAAATTCCTACACTAAAAGAGTTAAGTGATGATAAATATATTACAGCTGATAAGTGTCCGAATGGTGAAGCGATTCATATTTCCAATGATGGCACAGTAACAAGTGGGAAACAGTGAAGCAAAAAGGTTTTACACTTTTAGAAATGCTACTCGTTTTATTTGCCATTTCTGTACTAAGTGTGGTCACGTATTTTCATGTACATTCATTATATGAAAAACAAAAAATTGAACAATTTTTAAGACAGTTTTCAAATGATATTTTGTATATGCAACAATTAGCCATAAATCGTCAAAAACACTATACATTACGATGGCATAAAGATAGACATATGTATTATATAGGGGAATCGAGTACGGATCATTCTATCATTAAAAGAGAATATGATAGCGATATACAATTGGATTTGAATACTTTTCCAAATCCGATGACATATAATCCGAGTGGGAATATTAATAGAGGTGGCACGATTTTACTTTCGTATCGAAGTTATAAATATGAGATTGTATTCCAGCTTGGAAGAGGGAGATTTACGTATCGTGAAATGTCAAAAAGGGTCAGTGATGGCTGAAATGCTTGTAGCATTAAGTATAGTAATGATGATGGTATCTTTACTACTTCCGCAAACAGTATTGATTATGCAAGAACGAAAAAACATACAAATTCGTTATAAGGCATTTGTATTATTAAAAAAAGAAGCAGCTTTATATATGTATGAGAATGAGGCAAAACAACAGAAAGAAAAAGTTATAAATGGAAATGTATATTACACATATTGGGGAGGAAATGAAGTTTGTGCGATGTGGAAAGATGTGAAAGGAAAAATGATGGAACAATGCTTTTATGCGGGAGAAAAAATGAATTAGAAGTTGGATTTACATTAATTGAAATGATCGTATGTTTTTTTCTGTTATCACTTTTCTTTTTACTCTTACCACGTTTAAGCTTTATTGGAATAGAAAACAAGCAATCAAAAGGGTTAAATAATTGGGAATGGGATGTGTTTGTAGGACAAGTACAGTTAGAGTTTCGTGAAGTATCATTTGTGGAAAAAATAGTTCCTGAAAATAGAGAGAGTATGTTGCGCTTCCGTCTTCGCACTGGAGATGAAGTGACGTATGAAAAATTGAATAATCACCTTATAAGAAAAGTGAACATGCGCGGAAGAGAAGTTATATTACAAAATGTTGAAATGGTTTCGTATGAAGTAACACCTCATTTGCTCTTTATCAATGTGAAAGATAGGAGCGGGAAAAAATATGAAGGTGTAGCTATAAGGTATAGCGAAATGGGAATACATGTATGATAAAACAAGATGGATTTACGATGCCAGGAACAATCATTTTTCTTATATTATTCACTTCGTTCTTTATATACGAAACGAATATGTTGCTTATAGATAAAAAATTTTATATTGAAATAGAGCAAAAGTTTGTACTGGAGGAAATACTAAATCAATCTATTACAAATATAAAAAAAGACTTACGGCAAAAAGAAAAGGAAGATACTTTTTTCTTTTCATATGAAAAGGGCGAAGCGAGTGGAAATTACGTATTTGAAAACGACGTTATTCTCGTTTCATTGCAGTGCAAAATAAAACAGGAAGTTTTCTATAAAGTAAGCTTTCGGTATAGAAAAAAAGATGAGAAAATATTCGATTGGATAGAAGGATAGTATGTGAAATATATGGATAAAAAACCATGATTTATCATTTGAAAATAGGCTGTTTTTTAAAAGGAAATGGATAAATAAAACAATTAAAAGTTTAAATTTTCTCAAAAAAGAGAAAGGTAGAAAGAATATGATATATTCATGCTATCCAATCATTATTTTTAGGGAGAATAGGGAAATGACAAACAATAATCAAATAGGTGAAAATAAGGAACAAACTATTTTTGATCATAAAGGAAATGCAATTATGACAGAAGATAGGGAAATACAAATTATTTCAAAATTCGAAGAACCTCTTATTGTCGTGTTAGGAAATGTATTAAGTGATGAAGAGTGTGATGAATTAATTGAATTGTCTAAAAATAAATTAGCACGTTCTAAAGTTGGTTCATCACGTGATGTAAATGATATTCGAACGAGTAGTGGTGCATTTTTAGATGATAATGAACTTACTGCGAAGATTGAAAAACGAATTTCATCTATCATGAATGTTCCTGTTTCGCATGGAGAAGGATTACACATTTTAAATTATGAAGTGGATCAACAATATAAAGCACACTATGATTATTTTGCGGAACATAGTAGATCCGCTGCTAATAATCGTATTAGTACGCTTGTCATGTACTTAAATGATGTAGAAGAAGGCGGAGAAACTTTCTTTCCGAAATTAAATCTTTCTGTGCACCCTAGAAAGGGAATGGCAGTATACTTTGAGTATTTCTATCAAGATCAATCACTAAATGAGCTTACGTTACACGGAGGGGCACCTGTAACGAAAGGTGAGAAATGGATTGCAACACAGTGGGTGAGAAGAGGTACTTATAGATAAAGCGAGTATGTTACGTTTTGTTCTTCAGTGTATAAGAAGAACAAAACGTTTTTTTATTAAATAAAGTAGCATCTTTCGTTATAATAACAAGTAATACATGACGATTGAGAGGAACGAAAATGAAATCTATATACATAACCGGCTATATGGGAGCTGGGAAAACAACAATTGGAAAAGCATTAAGTAAAGAACTTCATATGGATGTTATAGATACAGATCAAAAAATTGAAGAGAAGCAAGAGAAGGAGATTCGTGATATTTTTGCCGAAGAAGGTGAAATGGCTTTTCGGGAATATGAAAGTGAGATGTTACGTTCACTACCTGTTGAAAATGTAATCATTACAACTGGCGGCGGAATCATTGAGCGAGAGGAAAACCGCAAGTGGATGAAGGAAAATGGAACTGTCGTGTATTTATATTGTGATCCACATGTAATTGCAGAAAGGCTTCGTGAAGATACGACACGGCCACTATTTCAGAAGAAAGATATAGATGCATTTGTAACGAAATTCGAATCGCGCCGAGCTTATTATGAAGAGGCTCATATTCATATCGATACGACGAATAAGTCTGTAAAGCAAATTATGGATGAATTAAAAGAAAAGATTAATGAATAAAAAAGTGGACATACTAATCAAGTAGAGGTGATGATAATATGTCTACTAATGATTATGTTCGCTTTGTGACACAGCAGTTTGTGTCGTATATGGATGCTCCAAAAGAAGATCGTAAACAAAAGAAAGAACAACGTCGTGCTGAAAAAGAGCCATTTATGAATAAGTGGTTTGGTGTTATGCCGCTAAGTGCTGCTTTGTTTTATCAAAACGTAAAAAATAAAAGAAAAAAATCAAGTTAAAGATTTCGTAATATGTGTAGCAAAATGAAAATCCCCTAGTAGCATCGTACTACTAGGGGATTTTCATTTACTGCATAGACTCTTTTTCTTCTGTAACGGCATGTATTTTATTGTTCACCCAGACAAATCCAATTCCGATACAAATGGAAATGCCCCATCCAACAGCGGTCATAATTGCTCTCATTTCACCGTAGCCATCTACACCGAAAACAGAGATGAAATAAATTTTTAAGAAGCTTTTTAATATGAATTGTAGACCGAAAAAGAGCGTTAAATATTGCAATGCTGGATAGATACGACTATCACGATACAGTTCACGACTTTTATCACGGTCATGGCCTTGCAGTGCAGCAATATCTGCTGCGAAATATAACATAAGTGGTTTTTTTATAAAAATTGTGCATATAACGATAATACCGAGTACGATGTGATAATACGCATCGTTCCACAACATTCGTTCAGCTGATCCAGATAATAGATCTACCGTTGTATTAGAAATGAGTGTAATTAAAATAAAGAACCCTGTTACGTTAAACTGTTTTTCTTTTTTAAAGGTATACAGTGTATAAATAATCCCCGGAACAGAGGAAAGTAACATTGCGTAATAAGGATCGATATAAGGTTTTGCAAATTTCCAAATGAGGAATGGGATTCCGAGATAAAAGACAAGATCTAATATAGCTTTTTTATTTTGATTCATATACAGCCTCCTTAAGTCATACATATATTTTATAATATAATTTCTGAAAATTGTATAAGGTTTAGTGGAAAAAGAAAAAGAAAAAGAAAAAGTATATGTTTAGTAGATTGAAAAAAATACCCCTAGCGTAGTAAGTTTTTTTAGTATACAATAAAGGAAACGCTTTCATTTTTAGTTTGTTCACAAAATAGACGGAAAATCACATATTTACTATCGATATGTTGCTTTATAATGAAACTAATTAAATATACATGCATACAATATTGTGAAATAAATAACATAAATAATTTATATAAATGTAAACGTTATCAAAAGAGAGAGGTGGAGGCAATGAGTAAATTTTTCTTCAATCATAATCCAGCGACAGTAGAGGATGGAAGGCTTGTTGAATATGCTGAAATTATTTATGGAGAAGGCGGCCGTTCTGTATTAGAAAATTTAATGGTGAAGGCATCTATCAGATTGCGTGATCGTTATCCGAATAAATCTGACGAGCAGATCTCGAACCTAGTAAATAAAGGCATCCATGATATGTTTCAAAAATATGTGAGTGAGTAAGAGTAGCCATTGGCTACTCTTATTTTTTTGTATAAGGATGGTGTCTATAGCTGAAAATAAGGGTGTATTTTGAAAGATATAAATTGTTGAAATTTGTTAAATAATAAGCGGAACTAAAAAATAGGAAGGGGTAATATAATGTTAAGAAGTTTTATTATAATTTTGGCATTTTTAGGTTTGAACTTTTCTTCCGTAGTATTTGTAGAGGCTAAAAGTAACATGACTTCACATGAGGATAATAGTACTTTTCGATATAAACATAATTATAAAAAATTATACAAGTTCCTAAATATCCCTAAAGAAGAATATAGTAAGTCTATACAGAATGGCAAGTCATTAGGTGAAATTGCCGTAGAACAAGGGATTCATGAAAAAGAATTGATTGTTTTTTTGAAAAAGGAAGTATTAAAGCAATTACACCAACAATGGAAAACTGGAAAACTTAATACACGTACATACAAAGGGATAAAAGGACATGTAGATGACTTTGTTAAGGATGATATACATTTTAAATATAAAGAATTAAAAAGAAACTCATCTGGTTAAATCGAAAAATCATTGATGTAGGAATGTTTCTACACCAATGATTTTTTATTTTTCTTTGAATTATACTAATCAGACTGCATTGTATATAATCGATAATATTCCTTTTCTAAGATTATGAGTTCATCACGGGTACCTGTTTCAATGATCTCTGCTTGTTTAAAAACTATAATTCGGTCTGCAATTTTTGTTGAAGCCATCCTATGAGAAATATATATTGTTATTTTATTTTTAGTTATTTCTTTAAATTTCTTAACTCGGAGAGCGTACCTTGTATTTATGAACAATCATGGATGCCTTTAATCATGAAATCATTAGTTATGTCATCAGCGAATCATAAACACTGATATTAGTGATAAAGACATTAAAATAAGCAATGAGAGGCCGAAAAGTAAAAGATGTCCTATTTATACAGCGAAAAAATTTCAAGCGTATACCAAAGAAAACGACATTATCACCAGCATGTCCCGGAGAGGAAATTGTCATGATAATGCCGTCATGTAAAGCTTCTTTGGTCATTTGAAAAGTGAAGTTTCTACTCGTAAGAGATAATAAAAGTATCCAATATAACTGTGCGAAAGAGTGTGCTAGAATAAATTTATTACTACAATTGTGTGCGAATTAAAGAAAAATTACACCACCTATCCTCTAAAGAATTTAGGGAATAGATGGTTTAGGTATTTTGATATATGTTCCGTTTTCGGGGGCCACTTCAAAAATGAAGGGGCTTTTTAAGTTAGAAAATGATTCGCGGTAACATAAAAGAGTCCACCGTTAATAATTTGTACTGTAATGCGGGGTTCATATTGTTCTTGCAGTGCTTGTTTTTCAATTTCATAGCTTTCAGGAAGTTCATCACTTTCTTCATAAAAACGATTTAAAAGGTCCAAATCGTGATTCCAGCGCATTCTTGCTTCTTTCGCCCACGTATGGTCATCTTCTGTAATAATATTTTTTAAAGCATCCTCTATACGTTGTAAACCGCTTTGCGGTTTAATAATAGGCGAGAGCGTAAAACAAAAGTCAGGTATTTTCGGTGTAAGTTTAATTTTAGTTAATGTTTCATGAAAGTTTGCAATCATTGTGCCAGAAATAAGATGAATGCCAATCGAGTGGAGGATATCTTTTTTTCGATCACATTGATAGGAAACTTTTATATTTACACCGAGCCACGGATGGAGCGGTGTATGTGTTGCTCCGCTATGCCGTACTTCCTCATATAAGCGTATGTAAGAGCCTAATTCTTTTGTCGTTTGAAAAATTTGATGAAGACGTGGTGAACCGTAGTGAATAAGTTCACCATCGTTTTCTTCATTTTCTGGATTTGTAATAAGAGTAAGGCGCATCGGATTCGGTACGCCTCCTGTCTTCTCAAGATAGTGCCAATAAAAAGGACGGTTCATTAATAATTTATCCATCTCAATTGTTAATTGCACATCCAATAGATGAGGAGAACGTTCTAAAATTTCACAGTTATTCGCCTCAAAAAAATTGTATAAGTAATTATGAATTTCATGTTGCTGCATAGCCTTGCACCTCAGCTTCATTTCGCTTCGCAAAGTCGATAATAGATGTTAAGTTTTCCATCTTAATTCGGATTTCTCCTTCGCTTTTTGATTGCGCAAATATTTCTTGAATGTGTGCGTCGATGTTTTTCATATTAATTCTCGTTAAAATTTCATCAAGTTCACCGATCACACGCTCAAATAAATTAATTTTTTCATATAACAGTTTCAAAATATGTTCTTCCACAGTGTGTTTTGTAGCTAAGTTATAAATATGAACATCATTCTTTTGACCAAGGCGGTGAATACGTCCGATTCTTTGTTCAAGGCGCATTGGGTTCCATGGTAAATCGTAATTGATCATATGGCTACAAAATTGTAAGTTAATTCCTTCACCACCAGCTTCCGTTGCGATTAGCACTTGCGCATGATTTTGGAAAAGTTCCTTCATCCAATCTTTCTTTCCCCGTTTAAATCCGCCGCGGAATGGGACAGAAGAAATACCGTGCTGTTGTAAAAACCATTGTAAGTACATTTGTGACGCTCGGTATTCTGTGAAAATGACGACTTTATCGTCAATTTCTTTTATAAGCTCTAGCGCTTTATTTGCTTTTGAGTTAAAAGGAATACGGTTAATTTTGTCCATTAGCACATCGATATGCGGATCTTTTACGTAATGTTCATTTTCCTTCTGTCGTTTTTCTACATGTTTTTTTAATGAATAGTAAACGGCCTCGCGACTACTACACGCTTCCCGTTTTAAAGTTAACGATGAGAAAGCTGATGTGAATGCATCTTGTCCTCGCCAATTTTCAATATTGTTATATAAATCTTGCTCTTCTTTATTAAACTCAACAAAAATTGTACGTACATGTCTCTTTGGCCAATCAATCCCAGTATTATGGCGCCGATTTCGGACCATCACTTTGTTAATAAGAGCTTTTAAATCTTCATCAGATTCGGCTGAACGATTTTTTGAAGCGTAATATTCTTCAAAATTGGATTGATTGCCTAAGTGTCCTGGTTTTAATAAAGAAACAAGGTTGAAGATTTCATCAATCTTATTTTGAACAGGAGTAGCGGTTAATAATAAACAAAATTTCTTTTTTAATCGCTGTGCAAATTCATAGTTTTTTGTTTTATTATTTTTAAGTTTATGTGCTTCATCGATAATAATAAGGTCATATTCTAAGTTCAAAACGATATCACGATGTGGGGAACGTTTTGCAGTATCAATTGATGATACAATCACATCGGCTTGTTCCCACGAGTAGCTTTTCTTTTGAGCTACAGCTGGAATGAAAAACTTTGTATTTAATTCGTATGCCCATTGTGATACGAGAGAGGCTGGAACGAGTATAAGTACTTTTTTCACAAGGCCGCGGACCATATATTCTTTTAAAATAAGTCCAGCTTCAATCGTTTTTCCAAGTCCTACTTCATCTGCTAGAATCGCTTTACCATTCATTTGTTCAATAACATTTTGAGCGACTTCTAATTGATGAGGAAGTGGTGTGAAATGGGATAAATGTTTCGGTGCTTGTAATCCATCAAAAGTAGGAACAAGTAATGATTTTTCTGTTTCATAAGCTAAATGATATAAATCCCAGTTTGTCCAAGGACCATCTTCATCAATTCTATTTAAAAAATTGTTTTGCCACGTTCGATCTATGGAAATATCGACATTCATTACGACTCTCCCACCTTTTATAAACTAAAGTAATTATGAAAAAATCTTTACTATATAAGCCTTGTAATAAGGCGCTATTACACTTACTGAAAGGTAAACAATAAGTAAAGATAAAGGACTAAATCTTAAAAACTGTATGTAATAAGATTAAGCGTAAAAAATTCTAAATTATTTTTTATGCTAGAATATTGATGAAATATAGCGAATAATGTTAGGATAATGGTGTGAAATGTGTGGAATCTTTCGTATTTTATCCAAGAAAGTGATTTTTTATTTACGCTTTCATAAAAAAATATAATGAGATTCCGTATATCCTATCTTTTTAGAATGAAAATGTTTAGAAATGAGTAACAACTTTTATTGATTTGTCAGAGCATAAGGGGGAGAGATCATGATTACATTACAACGTACACCGTTATTTGATGTATACGCGAAGTATGGTGGGAAAACAATCGACTTCGGTGGTTGGGAGTTACCAGTTCAATTTTCAAGCATTAAAGAAGAACATGAAGCTGTACGTACAGCGGCAGGTTTGTTCGATGTGTCTCACATGGGAGAAGTTGAGGTAAAAGGTGTAGATAGTTTAGCATTTTTACAACGTGTTGTTACAAATGACGTATCTACCTTAAAGGTAGGGGGCGCACAATATACAGCAATGTGCTACGAAAATGGTGGTACAGTAGATGATTTATTAATCTACAAACGTGGTGAAGAAGACTATTTATTAGTTATCAACGCATCAAATATCGAGAAAGATTACGAATGGTTAGCTAGCCATGTAATTGGCGATGCGACAGTAGTCAATGTTTCTAGTGAAGTTGCACAGCTTGCAATTCAAGGACCAAAAGCAGAAGGCATTTTACAAAAAGTTGTGTCAGAAGATTTGAAAGAAATTAAGTTCTTTAAATTTAAAAACGATATTCTTGTAGATGGAATTTCAGCACTTGTATCTCGTACAGGTTATACAGGTGAAGATGGATTTGAAATTTACTGTAAGAGTGAAGATGCTGCAAAAGTTTGGGAGAAACTTCTTGAAGTTGGAGCAGAAGAAGGCTTAAAACCATGTGGCTTAGGTGCTCGTGATACACTTCGCTTCGAAGCAACATTACCACTTTACGGTCAAGAATTATCAAAAGATATTACACCGATTGAAGCTGGAATTGGCTTTGCGGTAAAACCAAATAAAGAAGCAGACTTCTTTGGAAAAGCAACGTTAAAAGAGCAAAAAGAAAACGGTGCACCTCGTAAGTTAGTCGGCATCGAAGTAATTGAACGTGGAATTCCTCGTACGCATTACCCTGTATTTATTGGAGAAGAAAAAATTGGGGAAGTAACGAGTGGTACACAATCTCCAACGTTAAAGAAAAGCATTGGTTTAGCACTAATTGATGTAAAATACGCAGCAGTTGATACAGAAGTAGAAATTGAAATTCGTAATAAACGCGTCAAAGCAGTAGTTGTTCCAACACCATTTTATAAACGTTCAAAGTAACGGGGAGAGGGGTAGATTTCATGTTGCATCGTTATCTTCCAATGACAGAAGAAGACAAAAAAGAAATGTTACAAACGATCGGCGTTCAAACGATCGATGAGTTATTCTCTGATATTCCAGAGAGTGTTCGTTTTAAAGGGGATTTAAAAATTAAAGAAGCAAAATCAGAGCCAGAGCTTTTAAAAGAGTTATCTCAAATGGCTAGTAAAAATGCGAACTTAAAAGAATACGCTTCTTTCCTAGGAGCAGGCGTATACGATCATTATGCTCCAGTAATTGTAGATCATGTTATCTCTCGCTCAGAATTTTATACAGCTTACACGCCATACCAACCGGAAATTTCACAAGGGGAATTACAAGCAATTTTTGAATTCCAAACAATGATTTGTGAGTTAACAGGAATGGATGTAGCAAACTCTTCTATGTACGACGGAGGTACAGCTTTAGCTGAAGCGGCAATGCTAGCAGCTGGCCATACTCGTAAAAAGAAAATTCTTGTATCTAGCGCAGTTCATCCAGAATCAAGAGCTGTACTTGAAACGTATGCAAAAGGTCAACATCTTGAAGTTGTTGAAATTAATCATAAAGATGGTGTAACAGATTTAGACGTATTACAAAGTGAAGTAGATGATACAGTTGCTTGTGTAATCGTTCAATATCCAAACTTCTTCGGACAAGTTGAAAAATTAGCTGATATTGAAAAAATCGTTCATCAACAAAAATCATTATTTATCGTTTCTTCAAATCCATTATCATTAGGCGCATTAACACCACCAGGAAAATTTGGTGCTGATATTGTCATCGGTGATGCACAACCATTTGGTATCCCAACGCAGTTTGGTGGACCACACTGTGGTTACTTTGCAACGACGAAAGCATTCATGCGTAAAATTCCAGGACGTCTTGTCGGGCAAACTGTAGATTCAGATGGTAAACGTGGATTTGTATTAACGTTACAAGCACGTGAACAGCATATTCGCCGTGATAAAGCGACGTCTAACATTTGTTCAAACCAAGCGTTAAATGCATTAGCAGCTTCTGTTGCAATGACGGCACTTGGTAAACAAGGTGTGAAAGAAATGGCGCGTCAAAACATTTCTAAAGCACAATATGCAAAACGTCAATTTGAAGCGAAAGGCTTCACAGTTACATTTGCTGGACCATTCTTCAATGAGTTCGTTGTAGATTGCAAGCGCCCAGTGAAAGAAGTAAACGATGCATTATTACAAAAGAATATTATCGGCGGTTACGACCTAGGCCGTGATTATAAAGAGCATGAGAACCATATGCTTGTAGCAGTAACTGAGCTTCGTACAAAAGAGGAAATTGACACACTTGTAAACGAAATGGGGGCTATCCAATGAAGAACCAAGACCAAGCACTTATCTTTGAAGTAAGTAAAGAAGGACGCATAGGATATAGCCTGCCAAAATTAGATGTAGAAGAAGTGAAACTAGAAGATGTATTTGAGAGCGATTATATTCGAGTAGAAGATGCAGAGCTACCAGAAGTATCTGAACTTGATATTATGCGCCACTATACAGCACTTTCAAACCGTAACCACGGTGTTGATTCTGGTTTCTATCCACTTGGATCTTGTACGATGAAATATAATCCGAAAATTAATGAGAGTGTAGCTCGTTTCGCAGGATTTGCAAATATTCATCCACTGCAAGATGAAAAGACAGTACAAGGTGCAATGGAATTAATGTACGATTTACAAGAGCATTTAATTGAAATTACAGGTATGGATACTGTTACATTACAACCAGCAGCTGGTGCACACGGAGAATGGACAGGCTTAATGTTAATTCGTGCATACCATGAAGCAAATGGTGACTTTAACCGTACGAAAGTAATTGTTCCTGACTCTGCTCACGGAACGAACCCAGCATCTGCAACTGTAGCTGGTTTTGAAACAATTACAGTAAAATCAAATGAACATGGTCTTGTTGACTTAGAAGATTTAAAACGTGTTGTAAATGAAGAAACAGCAGCACTTATGTTAACAAACCCTAATACATTAGGTTTATTCGAAGAAAATATTTTAGAAATGGCAGAAATCGTCCATAACGCAGGCGGTAAATTATACTATGATGGTGCAAACTTAAATGCAGTATTAAGCCAAGCGCGCCCAGGAGATATGGGATTTGACGTTGTGCATTTAAACCTTCATAAAACATTTACAGGTCCTCACGGCGGCGGTGGACCAGGTTCTGGTCCAGTAGGTGTGAAAGCTGATTTAATTCCGTACTTACCAAAACCAATTTTAGAGAAAACGGAAAATGGCTATCACTTTAACTATGATCGTCCAGAAGCAATTGGGCGCGTAAAACCATTCTATGGTAACTTCGGAATTAACGTTCGTGCATACACATACATTCGTTCTATGGGGCCAGATGGCTTGCGTGCAGTAACAGAGTATGCGGTATTAAATGCGAACTATATGATGAGAAGATTAGCACCATTTTATGATCTTCCATTCGATAGACATTGTAAGCATGAGTTTGTATTATCAGGTCGTCGTCAAAAGAAACTTGGTGTACGTACATTAGATATCGCAAAACGTCTGCTTGATTTCGGTTACCATCCACCAACAATTTACTTCCCATTAAATGTGGAAGAATGTATTATGATTGAGCCGACGGAAACAGAATCAAAAGAAACATTAGACGGTTTCATTGATAAGATGATTCAAATCGCTAAAGAAGTAGAAGAAAATCCAGAAGTTGTACAAGAAGCACCTCATACAACAGTCATTAAACGTTTAGACGAAACGATGGCTGCACGTAAACCAGTTTTACGTTATGAAAAGCCAGCTCCTGTACAAGTTTGATTAGAATAACAAAGGAAGAACTCGCTATATGCGAGTTCTTTTTTTGTATGGAGAATTTGTTCCGCAATTTGTGGCCTGGTAATCAGTAGAGATGAACAAAAACACCCACTGATTAAAGTTTCACTTTATGCAGAAGTGGTGAAGAAAATGTTAAAAATTTATATTTTTTGTTTCATAATGGTGTAAAGAAGCAGTTTTATAGGTGATTTTGTTGAAAAAGTCAGTTTGATAAAAGTATTTATTTTTGTTAGAATTTTATTGAAATTAAGAAGGTGTGATGAGGCAAAAATTACTCATTTTTATGTATATGTGAAAAAACGAGCAAGACGGGGGTGAAAGTGTGGGATATCGATGTTATAGGATGGTATACCATTTAGAAAATGGAGAAACAATTAAAGATGTAAAAGAATTTTGTTACCGAGATCAAGGAAAAGTACTAGAAAGAGTAGCGCATCGTGTAATGGATAATAGAGAAGTGACGGCAATTGATAAGCAAGGAACGATCATTTCAATAGCATGTGAGGACATTGTAAAGGTGGAACTTGATTACATAACAGAAAGTTAACCTTGAGTCATATCGAATTATTCGATAAAATATACTGTTGAATGGTGAAGTGAGAAGAGAGGAGTTTATCATGGGTAGTACAAGACACTTTTATATGTTTATCTTAGCGTTTGTTCTTGTTGTGGCATTAACGATTTATTTAATTGTTGATAGCACTTGGTACAACACAGTTCATCCGGCGTTCCTTCTGTTTATGTATGTAGGAATTGCGGTAGTGAGTTTCGGAATGAGAGATGAGATGTTAGATCGCTTTGAAAAGTGATACATATACGAAAGGCCAACAGGAAAATGTTGGTCTTTTTTTCTTGCCAAAAATAGGATGTTGTGTATATACTGTATATATAAGGTATATACAGTATATACACACTGGAGGAAAACATGAATATTATTATTTCGAATTCTTCCCAAGACCCTATTTATGTACAGATAAGAAAACAATTAAGCCAGCTTATTTTAAATGGTGGTTTAAAGGGTGGAGACCAATTACCGTCTATTCGTAGCTTAGCAAAGGAATTACAGATTAGTGTAATTACTACGAAGCGTGCGTACGAGGAGCTTGAGAAAGAAGGATATATAGAAACTGTTGCTGGGAAGGGGACTTATGTTTCACGTAAAAATAATGAACTATTAAAAGAACAAAGGCTTCGTCTATTGGAAAGTAAAGCGGAAGAGATTGTAAATGAAAGTAAAGCGTTACAGCTTTCACTTGAAGAATTACAGCAGATGATTGCGTGTTTATATGAGGGGGAATAAGAGATGTTAGAGTTAAAAAACGTATGTAAAAGCTATGAAGATTTTGCAGTAAAAAATATAAGTTTTACATTACCACGCGGATATATTATGGGATTTGTCGGACCGAATGGGGCCGGGAAAAGTACGACGATCAAAATGATTATGAATTTAATTCGAAAAGATAGCGGCGATATAAAAATTTTTGGCAAGGACAATAAGAAAGCCGAAAAGGAAATAAAGCAAAATATCGGCTTTGTATATGATGAAAATCATTATTACGAAGATTTAACGTGTGAGCAAATGAAGCGTATTATTGCACCGTTATATAAAAAGTGGGATGAAGAGCAGTATCAATCGTATATGCATAGATTGCAAGTTCCGAAGTATAAAAAAATTAAAGAATTATCAAAAGGAATGAAAATGAAATTTGCGATTGCCATTGCGCTCTCGCACCACGCAGAATTTATCATCATGGATGAACCAACAGCAGGATTAGATCCAGTTGTTCGAAGTGAATTACTTGATATGTTGCAAGAAATTGTAATGGAAGATGAAGTATCGGTATTATTCTCAACGCACATTACAACAGATTTAGAGCGCATTGCAGATTATATTACGTTTATCAACGATGGAGAAATTATATTTACTGGTGAAAAAGAAGACTTGATGGAGAACTACGTAATCGTAAAAGGAAGTAATGATTTATTAGATCGAGAAGGAAAAGAACTATTTGTTGGATTACGAAAAAATAAATTTGGTTTTGAAGGTTTAGCGAAGGATAAACAAGCAATTATTGACTGGTTTGGAAATGAGGTTGTACTAGAAAAGCCTACATTAGATGATATTATCGTTTACACTGCGAAAGGGAGGGGTGCCTATGCGTCAGCTCGTATATAAAGATTTGTTCTTTTTTCGAGGGATATGGCCAGTGTATCTTACTATACCCTTTATATTCTTTTTATTTGAAAACGGTGATAGAATGCTGTTTCCTATGAGTTGTGTATTTATAACTCTTTCCTCAGTTATTATATTAATCATAATAGATGAACGGAATACAAGTGACATTATGATTAATAGCTTACCGCTAAGTAGAAAGGATATCATAATTGCTAGATATATTTCCTGTGCAATATTCATTGTAGGGGGCATGATTTCTACTATGCTAGTTGTTTTTCTTATAAGGTGTATCGCTGTTATTGGTGATATCGGTGCATACTATCCTAAGCTTTATATTGAGATTTCATGGTATGAAGTAATAAATGGAATTGTTTATGCCGTATTTTGGATGGTCACCTTTTCCCCTATGTATTATGTTACAAAATCAAAGGCGGTAATAAGTATAATAGCAGCAGCTTCAATAATAGTTAGCGGGATACTTTGGATATTTATTAGTGATGGAATAAAGGAAGTAGCACCTTCATTCCTTGATTGGATTATGAATCCTCTGCATATTGGTGTATTTATAGTTGGATTCATTGCATTAGTCAGTATTTATATCGCTTCTATGTTTCTTGCAATTAAAATTTATGGAGCGCGTGATTTATAGAGAGGGGAATTACCATGCAGCAATTGATTTTGAAGGAGTTTTTCTTACAAAGAAAAATGTTTCTTATCTATTTGATCTTACCAATATACGGAGCATTCCAAAACTCTATAGAACCATTTCAAATGGCGTATGTTTGTTTTGCTATATGTCTTTTGATGATTTCAATCTCTTTATCAAATGAAGAGAAAAATAGTACGGAAAAAATATTAGTAAGTCTACCTTTTACTAGAAAAGATATTGTCATTGCGAAATACATATCTACACTATTTTTTATGGCATTCAGCTTAATCATTACATTCGTTTTCTTTGTACTACCTGTATGTGTATTAAAAGAGAATATAAATATTCCTTGGTATGCAGCATTTATAGCTATTTTCTTTTCTATTCTGTATGCTGTTATGATCCTTCCCATAAAATATAGTGAGGATAAGCGAACGGTTACTATGCTGGGATTAGTTATGCTTTTTCCTATAATAGGTTTACTAGGATTTATGTGCAATATATTTACGGATGAAAGGCTTATGGTAATGATTTTTCGAACTTCAAATGTGCTATTAGTTGTAAGTGTTTTAAGTATAGGCGCGTGTGTAAGTTATTTAGCTTCAATGTTTGTAGCTATTGTGAGTTTTAAAAAGAGAGAGCTTTAATACTTATGACTGGCCTTATATAAAAATGAATAATTGATGTTAAGGAATGAGTTTAGTGAGGTGTAATATATGATTAAGCAACTAGTTTTCAAAGATATGATGTTGCAAAGAAAGTTGGGATTTATTAGTTTTATATGTTTGCTTTTCCTGATAATTGTTGATTTTGGTAGCGACAATTTTCTTTTGAAGCTTAGCATATCTATACCTATCCTTGGAACGATATGGTCGACCAGTTATGAGGCTAGAAGTAAGAGTGAAAAAATATTAAATAGTTTACCGTTTGATCGTAAAGACATTATCGTAGCAAAATACGTATTTGTAAGCATTTTAGTTCTTTTAGGTGTGATTTTCTCACTTTTAGTTGGTCTAATTCAGTTGCAAAATGAACATATAACTGGATTTATGCTGTGGGGAGAGATTCTTGGCGGAATAACGGGAGGATTGGTTTATAGCATGATCGTACTACCAATTGAATTTTCGGTAGAATATAGCAGTTCGAAACAGGTTGCTTATTTTATGGGAATTATAGTTGGTGGATTAAGTGGAGTGATTGTAAGTAGTGAATGGTTAGATGTAGAAAATGCTTGGAGCACGAGTCTAGTCGTAAATATTTGTTTTATAGCAGGGCTTCTTATTTTGTATGTTATATCCATGTTACTCTCAATTAACTTATACAATGAGCGTGATTTATAAGGAGGGAGCGATTGTGAAGCAACTTATAATAAAAGACTTTATCGTGCAATGGAAGTATTTAATATGGCACTTAATATATCCTCTTTTCATGTATATGACATTAATAGACATGAAAAGTTTTTACATAATTATGTCAGCTATAATTCCAGTTATAGCAATTTTAAGAACATTTAATGACGATAAAAAATATAATAGTGAAGTAATAGTAAATAGTTTACCACTAGCAAGAACGCAAATTGTGTTAGCTAAATACATAATGGCACTTATTATTTTTATTATAAGTATGATAGTGTCTAGTCCTGTAGTAATTAATCGGTTTGAAGATGGAACTGTTGAATTTATAACGACAACAGTAATTACGATTTCTGGTTTTGTTTTTATATATTTAAGTTTTGTCTTACCGATGTTGTTTTGGGTTAGCTACAAAAAAGCTACTTTTATTACGTTTTTTATACTAATAGCACCGACAGCAATTGGTACCATGTTCTTTGAAATCAGCATGGAACAAATTCAACTATATAACAGCGTGTTATTCATTAGTTCAATATGCATGTTTATAATATCTATCTTCGTTTCAGTGAAATTGTATGAGAAGAGAGAATTTTAAAAGGTGCCTTATGTAAGGCACCTTCTTCAATAGCGACAATAGGAAAGTAAAAGTTTATCCCGCTTTAACGGGCAGTAAGACCCCCACCTCAAAATTCAGTGGAAGCAAAGAAGTTAGGTGGGGGATCAACTGTCCGTAAAAGTCCGATTGGTTCAACTAATAATCAGTGGGGGATGAACAAAACCCCCACTGATTAAAGTTTCACTTTATAAACAGAGAGGCTATTCGGTACAACATCTTTTGGAGTATGTAATATAAAGCTGAAAACGATAACGAGAATAAGAAAGAGGAAAAATAAAAATAGGATTTGCTTATGTATAGAATTTTGCATATTATCCACTCCTTTTTTAGGTAGTATGTCCAAAAGAAAGGAGTGTATGGAAAATTTTAGGAGGGGAGAATGATGAACAAAAGAAAATGGTTATATAGAATAGGGGTATTTTTCGTTTCAATCGGTCTCATATTAGAAAATGTTTATTCAGATATACCACCGTTATTTCCTAGTTTGCATAAAGTGATTGGTATAAGTATTGTCATAGTTGGTCTTCTTTGTCTTATCACATCAAACTTCTACAGAAAGTCTGAATGAATATAAAAAAGGACAGTTACTCTTTTTCAGAAGAACTGTCCTTTTTAAATAACTTATTCCATAGCCTGGCGATACTCCATATAATGACGATTGCAATGGAGGCAATAATGGACCAGACGATTGATATTATTTCAAGTGTCATGTTAGGAAGGAATGTGAGAATGGATACTACTTTATGAAACAACCATTCTATTATGTGAAAACTTATTTGTAATAGAATGACGATACTAAGTGTGATCCATGCTAACAGTTGCTTCCCTTTTTCTTTCCACATGACATTCACCTCACGTTAGCTTAATAGTTTTAAGCCAACAGCGCCGCATAGAATGCAGCTTAAGAAAGCAAGACGACGCCAATCCGCTGATTCGCGGAAAATAAGGATGCCTAGAAGTGCACTTCCGGCAGTTCCGATTCCAGTCCAAATCGCGTAAGCAGTTCCCATCGGTAATGTGTTCATCGCAAGGGATAAGAAGAAGAAGCTTACGCCGAAGTTAGCGATTAAAATAACTTTTGGTGCCCAGCCTTTCTTTTCAGTGGCTACTTTCATAAAGAGTACACCAATAATTTCACAAATACCAGCTAGAATTAAAAATACCCAAGCCATTTTATGCGGCCTCCTTCTCTTCTTTTTCTTCTGTTACTCGCTTTAAACCAATTACGCCAAAGAAGATTAAACCAATTAATAATACTTTTACGATAGAGAATGGCTCTCCGAAAACGAAAATTTCTGTAAGAACGATTCCACCAGCTCCAATTCCAGTGAAGACTGCGTATACAGTACCAACAGGTAAATCTTTATAAGCCCTAAATAATAAGACGAAACTAATTGTAATTAATAACGCAACACCAGCCCATTCAAGTGGAGCCTCCGCGTGTTTTAATCCAATTACCCAAAAGATTTCAATAATACCAGCTAAGATTACATAAATCCATGCCATATGTCATTTCTCCTTCCTACCAGTCGTTAGGTAAAGGGCTTAAAAACGACGCATTGCAAAGGAGCAATCCGTCAGTTTGAAAGTCCACGCCAAAATACTTTCCAAGAAGCGTCTAAACGTGTCTCAAAACGATTTAAACCTGCGTATAGTAGTTCAACCATAAGACCGTCAAGTAAGCATAGAAAAGCCTCTAAGGCGTCTTTTACTTCAATGTTATGCAACTCATCTCGTTCGCTTGCTTTTTTAAATACAGGGAATAAAAGTTTTCCGACGTTTTCAATGTGTACATTTGCTTTATTAATAATTTGTTCGCGAAATGCATCAGGCGGAAAATAAGAAGTTCGTAACCAAAACATTGATTCTTCACTTTCACCAAATCGTTTTGCATAGCCCTTTAGTAGCTGTAAGAGCAATTCTTCAGTAGACGAATTGGAAAACTTTTCGATATCGCCTGTGAAGCTCTGTAAATCTTTTTGAAGAGCGGATTCTAAGCATATAAAATATAGCTCTTCTTTTCCTTTAAAGTGTGCGTAAATTGATGGTTTTTTAATCCCGACTTCTTGAGCAATATTTGCTAATGAAGTTCCTTCGTAGCCGTAGCGTGCGAAATGAGAAAGTGCTACAGCTTTAATGCGGTTTGCTGTCATTTTCATCCCCTACCTACCGTTCGTTAGGTTTATTATATGCGAGTAAAAATATAAAGTCAATAGGTGAAGAGCTGAAAAAGAGCGCTATAGGTAACGCTCTTATTAGACAGTATCTCGTTCGATTAAATGGAATGAAAGCTCTTTTGCGTTCCCGATAATTTGCTCGCTTTGGATTTGTTTATGGAATAAAGAAAACGCATGTGAGCCCATTTCGAGACCGGGATGTTCAATTGTTGAAATTTCTAACGCCTTTGAAATTTCATGATTATCAAATCCGAGGATAGCAAGATCTTCGGGTACTCGAAGACCTTGCTTTCGAGCCTCTGTTAATAAACCAGCTGCAACTTGATCGTTCGCTGTAAAAATAGCGGTTGGACGATTTTTCATGTTTACAATACGATGGAGTATTTGTGCACCGTCTTGCATTGTATAGCATTGGTGAAAAATCCATTCGGGATGTAACGTTTTGCCTTCGTTACGAAGTGTATCAGCAAACGCTTTTTCACGTTCCATAGAATTTACACTTGTTTTTCTTGCTAAACAAATCCCGATTTTTTCATGACCTTTATTGAGTAAATAGGCGGTGCCGAGACGGAAGCCTTCATAATGATCTACGTAGACAGATGAAATGAGGGGGTGGTGCATTTTTTCGCATGAAATAATAGGAGCGAATTTTGCGAAAGTTTCAATTTGTTCCCATGAACTCGTTCGAGAGCAAATAATCATCCCGTCGAATTGTTTCATTTTCATCATTTCCAGAACACGAATTTCTTCGATACTATCGTAATTCGTTTGACATAAATTAATGTGATATCCAGCTGCTAACGCTTCGTTACCGATTCCTTCAATAATGGTACTGAAGTATGGAAGGTTAATGAAAGGGAGCATAACACCGATCGTATATGTTTTTCCTTTTATTAAATGAATAGCATTTATATTTTTGGCATAGTTCAATTCTTCAACAGCATCTAGAACACGCTTACGTTTTTCTTCTTTTACGTAAGGGTGATTATTCAGGACGCGAGAAACAGTTGATATGGATACACCAGCGGTTTTTGCAATTTGTTTTATATTGGCCATATGTATCACCTCTTCCTCTTATTATAAAGGGAAAATAATAAGAATGAAAAAAATCTTGACCTGAAAAGCTTTTCACAAACTATGTTATAAATATGACTTCTGTTATTCGCGTAACCTTTTTATTTGGGCGTGAGAATGATAGGGGTCTTTCTTGCGTCTATAAAAGAATTTTTGTCAAAATGTGTGAGAATAACGTGGAAAGTTTTCAAATGAAAAAACTAGCTGAATTATTCAGCTAGTTTTTGTATGTTATTATTTCTTTTTAATTTTTCCAGTCCACGTTTTAAATCCACCTTGTAATTGGTAGAAATCTTTGTAGCCTTGTTTCTTTAAGTATTGAGCCGCACGACCGGTACGGAATCCACTTTGACAGTATAAGTAAACTGGTTGATCTTTACGAAGTTCTTTATGACGAAGGCGAATTTGTGATAACGGAATGTTACGTGCGCCTAAAATATGCCCTGCAGTATATTCGTCTGCTTCGCGAATATCGATAAGCTGTGCTTTACGGTAGCCAGCGCGAAACTCTTCTTCTGAAAGTGTTGTAATTAATTTCTTCTGATAGAAATACATCCATACAGTGTAACCGATGAACGCTACGATTACGGCTAATAAAATAATCCAAGTTGTTGACACGATTCTATCGCTCCCTTTTTTCTTATCCTACTTTCAATATTATAATGCCCGTATGTATTTATGCAACAGATTCATTTGTATATAAGAAGAAATTTCGTATTCTTTCACAAATTTTGTCGAATTTGGTAGACTAGAGAATGTGAAAAATAATTGGTTATATGAGGTGCAGGATGGGAAAAGAAAAATGGTGTTATATTAACTCTGGTCAATGTTCACCGGCATTTAATATGGCGTTAGATGAATGTCTATTAAATTGGCAAAGTGAAAAGAAAATGCCACCAACTATTCGCTTTTATGAATGGGAAGTACCAACATTAACAGTCGGATATTTCCAGCGTGTTGAAAAAGATATTAATATGGATGTAGTTAACGAAAAGAAATATGGATTCGTTCGTCGTCAAACAGGCGGCAGGGGTGTACTACACGATAAAGAATTAACGTACAGTGTTATTGTGTCTGAAGATCATCCAAATATGCCAAAAACAGTTACAGAAGCGTATCGTGTTATTTCGCAAGGTTTATTAGATGGTTTTAAAGCATTAGGGTTAGAAGCGTATTATGCAGTTCCAAAAACAGAAGCAGATCGTGAAAATTTAAAAAATCCACGTTCAGGCGTATGTTTTGATGCGCCGTCTTGGTATGAAATTGTAGTAGAAGGAAGAAAAATCGCAGGTAGTGCGCAAACACGTCAAAAAGGCGTTATTTTACAGCACGGGTCGATTCCATTAGAAATAGATTTAGATGAGTTATATGATCTGTTTTTATTCCCGAATGAACGTGTGAAAGAACGTATGAAGAGTATGTTCTCATCTAAAGCGGTAGCAATTAATGAATTAACAGACCGTACGTTTACAATCGAGCAGTTAATTAAAGCGTTTGAGGTTGGGTTTGAAAAAGGATTAGATGTAGAGCTTGTTCCGTATGAATTAACAGAAGAACAATTACATGAAGTGCAAACGTTAGCAAAAGAAAAGTATGAAAGTAAAGAATGGAATTATAAAAAATAAGAGGTGGCAATTGCCGCCTCTTATTTTTTTATAGTAAATTAAGTACTTTTTCTACTTTGATTCCTTTATCTTGTAAAGAACGAAGGCGATTGACAACGTCCATAATTTCTTTGTCAAATGTAACGCTAATACCTTGGCTTTGTAGTTCTTCTTTTAAGCCTTCAATAGAATCATCTATGTCGATGCCAAGCTCGTAATCTTGACAAACTTCAATTGTCTTTTTCACGAGTTTCACATAATTTTCTTGTAGTTTTGAATTTGTTTCAGTCAAAGCAGGTTGCTTCGGTTTTGCAGGCGCGACCGGTGCTGTCTCTTGCTTTGTAACCGGAGTTGGTACTTCTCGTTTCACAGGTGCTGGAGTAGATAATTCCACAGCTGCTTCTACACTTACTGGCTTCGGTGCCGGAGTAGGCTTCGGTGTTGGTGCTGTAGCAGGTGTTTCTACACGTGTAACAGGCTTTGGAGCAGGTGTAACTGCTTTTGGAGCTTCTACAACTACTTCTTTTTTCGGAGTAGTTTCTACAACTGTTTCTTCTTGTTCAGCAGCCTCTTTATTTTCTTTACTCCACATAACGCGTTCTATTTCTAGAGAAACATTATTTTTGTTCATCGCTGTTAATGTAACTTTACCAACTTCAGCGTTTCCAGTGAAATCAACAATTTTATAAATAACACTCTTGTTCCAATCCACGTTTCCGCTCAAAAATAATTCTTCGTTACATTTCGGCGTTAAGCCCTCGATTTTAATTTCTGCGTTTACACCGTTTTCACTATATACCATAATTAGCGAAGCATTTACATCTTCGTCTGCTAACATTAGTTCACGTACCATTTTGCCGGTGCGTACTTGCGTTTTCTTCTTAACTGACATCTAATTTCTCCTCTCAAAAATTCAGTAATAATAAAAAAATCGTATAACGAAAAATAATTGCTCACGAAGATTTATGATACCGATAATAAAAGCATCACGTCAACAATTAACTTTAATTATTTTGCATTTTTCTTATTTTCTTTATGAAATTTTTCAATTTGTAAAATTAGACAGAAGAAAAACAGCCTTTTGAAAGGCTGTTAAAACGTGGAAAACTTTAATGCGTTTTAATTTTTCCACGTTCCCCATACTAACGAGAGGAGGGAAGTATATGAAACCGTTTATGCCAAAACTCGTTTACTTTGAACCGAAGGCACTTGAATATCCACTTGGAAAAGAGCTGTATGAGAAGTTTACGAAGATGGGACTAGAGATTCGTGAAACGACATCCCATAATCAAATTAGAAATTTGCCGGGTGAAAATGATTTGCAAAAGTATCGCAATGCAAAGGCGACACTTGTCGTTGGAGTGAGGAAGACATTAAAATTTGATACGTCAAAACCGTCAGCTGAATATGCAATTCCGCTTGCAACAGGGTGTATGGGACATTGTCATTATTGCTATTTGCAAACGACACTTGGGAGTAAGCCTTACGTTCGCGTGTATGTGAATCTTGATGAAATATTTGAGAAGGCACAGCAATATATGGATGAAAGAGCACCTGAAATAACAAGGTTTGAAGCTGCTTGTACATCAGATATCGTTGGGATTGATCATTTAACACATGCATTAAAGCGGGCGATCGAATTTATTGGAGAAAGTGAGCATGGGCGTTTACGTTTCGTTACGAAATATTCGCACGTTGATCATTTGTTAGATGCAAAACATAATGGGAAAACTCGTTTTAGGTTTAGTATTAATTCACGGTATGTAATTAAAAATTTTGAGCCGGGGACGTCACCCTTTGAAGAGCGTATTGAAGCAGCACGTAAAGTAGCAGGTGCTGGTTATCCACTTGGCTTTATAGTTGCGCCACTTTATATGCATGAAGGATGGGAAGAAGGATACCGTGAATTATTTGAACGACTGTACCATGCACTAAAAGATTTGTCCATACCGAATTTAACATTTGAATTAATTCAACATCGCTTTACAAAACCAGCAAAAAAGGTCATTCAAGAGCGTTATCCGAGTACGAAGCTTGAAATGGATGAAGAGAAGCGTAAATATAAATGGGGACGGTACGGCATTGGGAAATACGTATATAAAAAAGATGATGCGGAAGTATTGGAAGAAACGATAAGAGGTTATATATATAAGTTTTTCCCTGATGCAGAAATACAATACTTTACTTAAGAGAAGTCTGTATGCAAATACAGATTCTTTTTTGTTTTATATATTTAGGCTTGTTTTCAACTTGTCACGTTATTCTTTCTGGTGTATCATTTTATTGATTGCTTCGTACGGAATGAGCAAAATGAAATTGGATGGAGGAAACCGATGCCTACCCCTAGTATGGAAGATTATATTGAACAAATTTATTTGTTGATTGATGAAAAGGGTTATGCCCGCGTATCTGATATTGCTGAAGCGCTTAGTGTACATCCATCCTCTGTAACAAAAATGGTGCAAAAATTAGACAAAGATGAATATCTAATTTATGAAAAATATAGAGGGCTTGTATTAACATCAAAAGGTAAAAAAATTGGAGAACGTCTCGTATACCGTCATGACTTGCTAGAGCAATTTATGCGTATTATCGGTGTGGATGAAAGTAAGATTTACAATGATGTAGAAGGAATTGAACATCATTTAAGCTGGGAAGCAATTAATCGCATTGGTGATTTAGTGCAATACTTTGAACAAGATGAGGTTCGAGTGGAAACACTTCGTGGTGTTCAAAAAGCAAATGAAGAGAAAAGTAATTAAAGGGAACGTATGTCGTTTCCTTTTTTATTTCAATCGAAAAGGATGGGAGAATTATGAAAGCAATTATTTTTGATTTTGATGGATTAATTGTAGACACAGAAACAATATGGTTTCACTCTTTCAGAGACGCCGTTCGTGAGTATGGTGGAGATTTACCTTTAGAGGAATTTGCAAAGTGTATTGGAACGACAGATGATGTACTGTATGCATATTTAAATGATCAATTAAAAGAGAAGTTTAACAAGCATGCATTAAAAGAAAAAGTGAAAACTTTACATAAAGAGAAAATGAAAATAACAGAAGCTCGTGACGGGGTAAAAGAATACTTACAAGAAGCGAAAGAAATGGGATTAAAAATCGCATTAGCTTCCAGTTCATCTAGAGAATGGGTTATTCCTTTTTTGGAAGAGCTACAAATTCGAGATTATTTTGAAGTCATTAAAACGAGAGAAGATGTTGAGAAGGTAAAACCAGATCCAGCACTTTACCGAGTGGCAATAGAAGGTTTAGGGATAGATTCGTCTGAAGCCGTTGTATTTGAAGACTCGTTAAACGGATTGAAAGCAGCAATTGCGGCAGGGTTAACGTGCGTTGTTGTACCGAATGATGTAACACGGAATTTACCCTTTGAAAATCATCATCTTCGAATTGAAAGTATGAAAGATAAAAGCTTGAAAGAAGTACTGCAAAATATAAAGAAAGACCGTATTTCCTAAAAGGAAGCACGGTCTTTCTTTTTGTTTTTTTTACCTTCAATGACAGTTAAATGAGATTGTTTTCTTTTTCGCTTTAAAGAAGAAAGATTCCCTTTTTTCCCTTTGTCATTAGAAGCGTTTGATTTAAAGAAAGAATTGCTTAGGGGTGCTACATTTTGTTTCCCATGCTTGCGGCTCGATTGTTTTGCAGCGCGCTTATATGAGCTTTGCGAATTTGCTGAACCGCTAGAGTTTGTAAACATTTTGTAGAGTAAATAAAAGATACCAACGACAGCCAACATGATACCAATATTTCTTAACACTCCCATTGGATCTGTAATGACAGATGAAACAAGGCCGAATATTGCTAATCCGATAATAAGCACAAATATAGCGAAAGTAAACGAACGACCGTTCATAAGGAACACCTCCTAAAAACATATATTAAAATTAGTATATTAACGATGAGGAAAGGAGTTGAACACCATTTTTAAATAATTATTGTTTGTTTTCTAAACGTAATAATTCTTCAAACGATGCAATGGCTACTTCCACTTGATCATCTGTTGGTTCTTTCGTTGTTAATAGTTGTAGCCATAATCCGGGATATCCAAGTATGCGTAATACTGGAATATCGCGTAATCGATTCGTAAATTGTAACACTTCAAAAGAAATACCGAGAACGACTGGAATTAATAAAATTCGGTTTACCACTCTGGCCCAAAGTGGATCTGTAGGGACAAGGAAATAAACAAACATTCCAATAATGACTGTAAATATAATGAAGCTACTGCCACAACGATAATGAAGGCGAGTTTGTTTTTGAACATTTTCTACAGTCAATGAAAGATTATTCTCATAGGCATTAATTACTTTATGCTCCGCACCATGGTACTGAAATACCCGCTTAATGAGTGGCGTTAAAGAAATAAAGTATATATAGCTCAGTAATAACAGGAGCTTAATGACACTTTCGACAATGATTTGCCCTGTATGAGATGGGAAAATCGGTCTCGTTAATTCAGCTAGTAATGCAGGAACTGCTGTGAAAATGACTTTACCGAATATGAAAGATAAAACCCCAACTGCTGCAACTCCTAATACCATCGTTAACTTCGATTGTTCTTCTTTTTTTTTTTGCAATTTGTTCATCTTCTTCTGGGTGAACATCAAATCGTTCTGAAGCAAAGTTTAAATGTTTTGCCCCGTTCGCGCTTGCATCCACAATAGCGGCAATCCCTCGTAAAAATGGAATTTTTTTCAGGATAGATAATGCTTTATTACGAACGCGTGGTAATCGATAAAATTCAATCGATTTATCTTTACGACGAACCGCTGTAACAGTATATTCTCTACCGCCAAACATAACTCCTTCTATGACTGCTTGCCCGCCATATATTTGTTTTGACTCTTCTGCCATGTTAACACCAACCTGTATTTGTTTCTCTCTTATGTAGAAAAAGAGGCAATTGTCATACTGGGTTCTGTCGTTTTGAAATAAGACAATCACCGAGTTTCCTTTATTTTATCGACAAATACAAGTAGATGACAAGGAAAAATGTTACGAGAGTCGGACATTTCTTATTCTTTTTATAGACAAATTTCGCAGTATTTAAACATGGTTCAAAATAGTTTCGGGCATACTATTGAGCGGAGGTGTTGATGTGAGTCAAGAACATATAGGAACAAGAAATTTTGTGCAAATTGGTTTATTTGGTGGACTCTTTTGGGGAGGAATATGGTATTTTCTTCATATATTTTCATTTACAGAAGCGGGACCGAACTATTTACTTCTACCATTTGCCTTTGGAAGTTGGAAAGAAGGGGTATGGGGAAATGTGTCAGGAATTGTTTGTATGGGACTACTTTCGATTTTAATTGCCTTTTTGTATAAAGCGTTTTTGGCAAAGTTTGAAGGAATTCTGCCAGGGATTATTTATGGTCTATTTTGGTGGGCGTTACTATTTTTCGGAGTGGGGTTAATAGCGCCTGCTATTAAAAGTGCACTCCATTTACCGAAAGAAACAATTGTGACGACGATATGCATTTTTATATTGTATGGTGTATTTATAGCATACTCTGTTTCTTACGCAGTAAATACCAATAAGGCCGAGCGAGAAGGGGAAGAGAAGACAAACTATTCAAACAAGTAACTCCTATGTTAAAATGTTATATAGACATTTAATATTAAGGAGTTTTAAGCATATGAAAAAGGTACTCCTCGTAAACGGTCCTAACCTAAATCGCCTCGGTGTCAGAGAGGTAAATGTATATGGAAAGGGCACGCTAGCGACACTTGAAGCAGATATGAAGCAAGAAGCAGAAACAATGGGAGTGGAGTTAGAATGTTTCCAATCGAATCATGAAGGTGCGATTATCGATCGTATTCATGAAGCGGAAGATATATATGAAGGGATCATTTTAAATCCTGGAGCATTTACGCATTATAGCTATGCGATTCGAGATGCAATTGCAAGCATTTCGATTCCTGTTATTGAAGTACATATTTCTAACATTCATCAGCGTGAGTCGTTCCGTCACGAATCTGTGACGGCAGCTGTTTGTGCGGGACAAATTGTTGGATTTGGTTTTTATGGCTATAAGTTAGCGTTATTTGCATTAATGGAGAAATTGAGGGAGGCATAAAGTAATGGAGAAAATCGAAAGATTAAGAAGTGCATTTGATGAGGCTGGTATTGACGGTATTTTATTAACAAATGAACATAGTCGTAGATATATGGCTAACTTCACAGGAACAGCTGGTGTTGTACTCATTTCGAAAAACCGCGCTCAATTTATTACAGATTTCCGTTACGTAGAGCAAGCTACTAAACAAGCGGTTGGATACGAGATTGTACAGCATGCGGGATTAATTATCGATGAAGTTGCAAAGCAAGTGAAAGAATTAGGAATTCAAAAGCTTGGCTTTGAGCAAGATACTCTTACATATAGTTCTTATTCAGCTCATAAAGAAGCGATCGATGCTGAATTTATCCCAACTTCTGGGCTTGTAGAAAAGTTACGCTTGATAAAGACTGATTCAGAGATTAAGATATTAAAGGAAGCTGCACAGATTGCAGATGCTGCCTTTGAACATATTCTATCATTCATTCGCCCGGGAGTATCTGAAATTGAAGTGTCAAATGAACTTGAATTTTTCATGAGAAAACAAGGAGCAACATCTTCTTCGTTTGATATTATCGTTGCTTCAGGTCTTCGTTCGGCATTACCGCACGGCGTGGCATCTGAAAAAGTGATAGAAACAGGAGATTTCGTTACATTAGACTTCGGCGCTTATTACAAAGGATATTGCTCTGATATTACTCGTACGATTGCAGTTGGTGAACCATCTGATAAATTGAAAGAAATTTATAATATCGTTTTAGAAGCACAATTACGTGGTGTGAACGGTATTAAAGCTGGTTTAACTGGCCGTGAAGCGGATGCGTTAACGCGTGATTACATAACGGAAAAAGGATACGGTGAATACTTCGGACATTCTACTGGTCATGGAATCGGTCTTGAAATCCATGAAGCACCAGGTTTAGCATTCCGTTCTGATACAGTACTTGAACCAGGTATGGCTGTAACAGTAGAGCCAGGTATTTATATTCCAGGTATTGGCGGCGTACGTATTGAAGATGATATCATTGTGACAAGTGAAGGTAATGAAGTAATTACGAAATCACCAAAAGAACTTATTATTTTGTAATACACAGGAGGATTTTTTTACATGATTTCAGTAAACGATTTTCGTACAGGTTTAACAATTGCAGTGGATAATGGCCTTTGGCAAGTACTTGATTTCCAACACGTAAAGCCAGGTAAAGGTGCTGCATTCGTTCGTTCTAAACTACGTAACCTTCGCACAGGTTCTGTTCAAGAGAAAACATTCCGTGCTGGTGAGAAAGTAGAAAAAGCACACATCGAAAACCGTCGTATGCAATACTTATACGCAAGCGGTGAGTCTCACGTATTTATGGATAACGGAACTTATGAGCAAATCGAACTTGGTGAAAAACAAATCGAGCGCGAGCTTAAATTCCTAAAAGAAAACATGGAAGTATCTATTATGACTTACCAAGGCGAAGTACTTGGTGTTGAACTTCCAAACACAGTTGAATTACAAGTTACAGAAACAGAGCCAGGTATTAAAGGTGATACTGCTTCTAACGTAACAAAACCAGCTACATTAGAAACTGGCCTTGTTGTACAAGTACCAATCTTCATTAACGAAGGCGAAACACTTATCATCAACACTGGTGAAGGTAAATACGTTTCTCGTGCATAGTAGAAAAGCACTCGTGATTATCACGAGTGCTTTTTTATAGAAAATAGGGCAAATAATAAATCGCTGTTATAACAAAACTAACGAAGACAAGTGAAAGGGTACCCATAATATATGGAGTTAAAATAATTTGAAATGGTTTTATTTCACCAGTTTCAATGCCAGTCAGTGTTTTACTGATTGCGTGATCCGTAATGTTGTTTCTATGATTACTCATAATAATTAGCCATGTAATTGCAAATATTGCTAAACTACCAAGGAAAAAGGCTTCCATGAATGACTAGCCGACCAATGATGAAAAAAGATAAATAAGAGCTAATTCTACTACAACGGTTAAATTAATTTTCAATGCCTTCATATTTTTCCTCCTCATTTTGTAATTCCAACCAGTTTAAAAATTTTTCACGTGACACGACGTGCAGAGAGCAAGATGACCTTACTTCTTTCTCTAGTGCAGCGTGTTCGTATGGAAACTTGTTTTCCACATGTAATGAAATATAAGGTAGTTTTTCTTGTGCTTTTAAAGAGCGAATATTATTCGTTTTAGCACCAGCAAATACATAGGAAAGTTGTAAGTCTAAAAAAGCAATCTTAAAAATTTCTTTTTTTACAGCCTCATTATATCCTTTTCCCCAGTATGGATAGCCGAGCCAGCTGCCAATGTGAGATTGTTTCTTCTCGTAATTAATATGTTTAAGTGTGGTGAGACCAATTATTTCATTCTCTGCATTTACAATCACTCTCGATAAAGACTTCTTTTGGCGTTCTTCTTCTATGGCGAAAAGAAGGAATGCTTTCGTGTCTTCGATTGTTTCTACTTTTATTCCTAATGCGTTTTTTACATGTGGATCACTTGATAGCTTGAAAATCGCATTTGCATAACGGAAATCGAGTGGTAATAAAGTAACTCGTTGCATCATTTTCCCTCCTTTTCAATAAATATACCATAAAATACCATCATTATTAAGAATATTCAAATTATTATAGACGGTAGATAAAAATTATGTTTTTAATTCTGAAATAGACAACCTCTGCATATGGTTGTACAAATATATTCTTTTCTAGCACACGCACTAGTAACCGTTATGGGAGAAGGTGGGAGAATGAAACAGTGGCTAGCGGCAATGGAAACATCTGTGCTTGTAATGGGGCTGCTTCGGTTGTTTTCAGGTAGCGCGGAAATATTCGCCGCTTTGCTTATGCTTTATGTGAATGATGCGAAGAAAGCATTGTTTATAAATGGTATGTTGGCGTTTGTTGGACCGACCGTATTAATTTTAACAATGACAATAGGCATAGCGAGTGTGGCAAGTGAGATCTCTTTCTTGAAACTCTTTTTTCTAGCGCTTGGAATTGGCTGCATTTTTATCGCGTTGTTGAAATAAGTAAGTCGAGTATAGTGGGGCGAAGCTGATGAAAGAAGTATTAGAAGTTTTACCAAAAACGATGAAGCAGTTAGTGGAAAATTGTAAGCAGTACGATGCTCTAGAGGAAATCCGTGTTCGAATTGGAAGACCGCTAGAGTGTATTGCTCAAGGTGAAGTGTTTTTTTATGACTATATCGTTACAGCAGAGGATGCTATTTACTTATTGAATAAGTTAAGTCACTTCTCAATTTATACAATGGAAGAAGAATTAAAGCGTGGGTATGTGACACTCCGAGGAGGTCACAGAATCGGCTTAGCAGGAAAAGTTATTACAGAAAAAAGCACAGTGAAAATGATTCGAGATGTCTCTTCTTTTAATATTCGTATTGCTCGTCAAAAAATAGGGATTGCTGAACCACTTTTACCGTATTTGTATGAATCACGATGGTTAAACACGATGGTAATTGGCCCGCCGCAAACGGGGAAAACAACACTTTTAAGAGATGTAGCACGTTGCATGAGTCAAGGTGTAAGTGCTTCGAAAATACCTTCGTGTAAAGTAGGGATTGTTGATGAACGGTCAGAAATTGCTGGCTGTGTGAAAGGAATTCCGCAGTATGATTTTGGCACACGAGTAGATGTGTTAGACGCATGTCCAAAAGCTGAAGGAATGATGATGATGATCCGTTCTATGAGCCCAGATATATTAATTGTGGATGAAATTGGTCGTAAAGAAGATAGTGAAGCAATTATGGAGGCTGTACATGCAGGGGTTCAGCTTTTTATAAGTGCACATGGATTTTCCTATGATGATGTTGTGAAACGCCCATCATTAAAGGCAGTGCTAGAGCTCGGCATTTTTGATAGGTTTGTGGAATTGTCAAAAGCAAGAGGGCCAGGAACAGTTATGCAAGTGAAAGATAAATATGGAAAACCGGTATTACCTCATAGAAAGGCTGAGGGCGTATGGTGAAAATATTTGGTGCAGTGTTAATCGTTGCGGTCAGCACCTTTTTCGGGTTTTCATACGCCAAAAGATACAGTGAGAGACCGAGGCAACTTAGATTATTAAAAGCGGCACTGCAATCATTAGAGGCAGAAATTATGTACGGGCATACACCATTGTCTGAAGCCGCTGAGCGATTAGTGAAACAAATGCCGAAGCCGTTAAATTGGATATTTCAAAGTTTCGCTAGCAGGCTAGAAAGTGGAGAACAAACAGTTAGAGAAGCTTGGATAGATAGTTTGAAAGAAAATTGGAAGCTAACAGCATTTCAACAAACTGAGTATGAGATTTTGCAGCAATTTGGTGAAACGCTCGGACAACATGATCGTGAATCACAACAAAAACATATTCGGTTATGTATTACACATTTAGAGAGAGAAGAAGAAGAAGCGAAAGCATTACAGCTGCAATATGAAAAGATGATTAAGAGCTTAGGAGTACTAGCGGGGCTACTTATTGTAATTTTACTGCTATAGGGGGGAGAAAGGCGATGTCCATTGATGTTGGATTAATATTTCAAATCGCCGGAATCGGCATTGTTTTAGCTTTCATTCATACTGTACTAAAAGAATTAAAGCGTGAGGATATTGCAAATTGGGTTATCCTCGTCGGTTTTGTCGTTATTTTATTTCATGTCGCATTTTTAATTAATACACTATTCGACAAGATTAAAAGTGTCTTTCTCTTCCAGTAAAGGGGGCGGTTCGAATCGAAATTATACAAATTGTCGGATTAGGCCTCGTTGCTACGTTTTTAGCGGCTGTATTGAATCAGCATAAATCTAGCATTACGTCATTATTTATTGTGTTCGTAGGTAGCGTAATGTTCCTTCTTTTAATCGATCAAATTCACGCTATTTTACAAATGATTGAGAGAGTAGCGAGTGAAGCGAAAGTTAGCAACGTATATGTAGAAACGTTGCTAAAAATTATTGGGATTGCTTATATCGCTGAGTTTGGAGCGCAAATTACAAAGGATGCAGGACAGGGGGCAATCGCTTCGAAAATTGAATTAGCTGGAAAGATTTTAATTCTCGTTATGGCGATCCCTATTTTGACGGTTGTAATTGAAACTATTCTCGGATTTTTACCGACGGGATAAGGGGGAGTGAATGTTGAGGGGGTTTGGAGCTAAGCTGCTATTTGCTTGCTTCCTTTTCTTTTCTTTACCAGTTGTTGTACAAGCTTCTCCTGTAGAGACAAACGTCGTTGATCAACAATTGGATAAGCTCGGAATTGAAGATGTGAAGCAATTTTGGGACGGGCTTGTTACAAAATATGGAGGTTACTTACCAGAGAGTCAAAAAGGTAGCTTTATGGAGTTTGTAAAGGGAGAAAAAGAAATCTCTATAAAAGAGTGGATGCTAGGTTTATTAAAGTACTTATTTCACGAACTTGTTGCAAATGGGAAACTACTCGGAACGCTCATTATGCTCACAATTTTTAGTGCATTGTTGCAATCACTGCAATCTGCATTTTCAAAGAGTAGCGTAAGCAAAATAGCCGATGCAGTTGTATATATGGTACTAATTATTTTCGCTTTAAATAGCTTTTATGTCGTTATGACATATGCAAGAGAAACGATACAAACAATGGTAGATTTCATATTAGCGTTATTGCCTATCTTGCTTGCACTCATAGCGACAGGTGGTGGTGTTGTATCCGTATCGTTTTTTCATCCGATTATCATCTTCTTAATGAATACGAGTGGGCTTTTGATGAATTATATCGTTCTACCACTTTTATTACTTGCAACGATATTAAGTATTGTAAGTACGATGAGTGATCAATATAAAGTTACGAAATTGTCCAAGCTTCTGCAAAACGTTAGCGTCGGGATTATCGGTATTTTTTTAACGATTTTTTTAGGCGTATTATCTGTACAAGGAACAGCGACAGCTGTTGCGGATGGAATCGCTGTGAAAACAGCTAAATTTGTAACAGGAAACTTTATTCCCGTAGTAGGAAGAATGTTTACAGAGGCGGCGGATACAGTTATTAGTGCGTCGGGATTATTAAAAAACACAGTCGGAATTATCGGACTCGTCATTCTATGTTTAATTGTCGCTTTTCCAGCGATTCAAATTTTTTGCATTGCATTTATTTATAAGTTCGCAGCAGCAGTATTGCAACCAGTTGGCGGCGGAGCAATTATTCAATGTTTAGATATCATTGGACGGAGCATTATTTATGTATTTGCTTGCTTAGCTATCGTATCGTTTATGTTCTTTTTAAGTATCACAATTATTATTGCTGCGGGGAACATTACACTTATGATGCGGTAGGAGGTGAAGGGTATGCAATTTGTTACAGAGTGGATTAGAAATATTATCGTTTTTTTACTCTTAGCGACAATGCTTCATCTTATTCTTCCAAATTCCAATTTGCAAAAGTACGTTAAATTCGTTGTAAGTCTATTATTAGTTGTTTTAATTTTAACGCCTCTATTTAAACTATTGCAAACAGATGTAAATGAAGTAATCGCAAATTTTAATGAAGAGAAGTACGTAGCAGAAGGATCTGTAAAAAATTCAATAGATTCGAAGAAAAAAGAAATACAAGCTCTAACACGTGCATATAGTTTAGAAGAGATGGCTACCAAAATGAAAAAAGAAGTAGGAAAAGAGTTTGAGAAACAGTATGGTATGTCAGTCTCTGAAATACAAATAGTCGCAGCGGAAAGCACAGCGGAAGTAAAGTCAGCGAAAGATATTCAATCTGTTGTTGTGACGTTGAAAGAAAAAGAACGTAGTAAAAATGATGCAATCGAAACAGTAAAACCAGTTGAAATTAATACGAAAGAACCACCGAAAAAAGTAGAGGAAACGAATGGAGAAATGAAAGACTTCTTTTCAAGCAGGTGGCAACTAGAGAATAAACAAATCCAAGTTCAAATGGAAGGGAGGACAGGTAGAGTAAATGGACAATAAAGATAAAAATTCGAAGTTCTCATTTTTTCGAAACTTATTGAATGGAGATGAAAAAGAAAGTAATGAGAAGGGAAAAAAGGTAACACCTAAGTTCTTACTTGTCCTACTCATACTTGGAATGTTGCTTATGTTTTCTAGTAGTTTTTTTTCAAGTAAAAAAGAAGAAGTACCTGTATTTAAAGAACAAAAAACTCAAAACCAGGAAAAAGATGTACCAACTTTTGGACAAAAAAATAATGATAATATGTCAAATGTAGAAAAATATGAAAAAGCGTATGAACAAGAATTAAAAGCAGCCTTAGAAGAAATAGCAGGAGTAAAAGATGTAACGATTAATGTGAATTTAGATTCATCAGAGGAAAAAATATTAGAAAAAAATACAGTGAAACGTTCACAAACAACAGGTGAAACAGATAAAACAGGCGGCAAGAGGGAAGTAGAAGACGAGTCTCTTGATGAAAAGACAGTCATTATACGTGAAGGGGATAAAGAAACTCCCGTTGTTTTACGAACAGAGAAACCGAAAGTACGAGGTGTTCTTGTCGTAGCAAAGGGAGTGGATAATATACAAGTTAAAGCGATGGTAAAAGAAGCTGTCATACGGCTACTAGATGTACCAGCCCATCGCGTTTCAGTTTCACCGAAAAATTGATAGGGAGGAAATAAAGTGTTAAAAAAACAAACGGTTTGGCTATTAACGATGTTAAGTTTAGTTGTTGTACTATCTGTGTATTACGTAACAACTCCAGACAAAATGAATACAGCATCGCCGGCAACAGGTGAAAAGATTGGACAAGAAAAACAAGGTACTGATAAAGCAGTAACAAACGAAGCACCTAAAGAAACGCCTAAAAAAGAAAATACAAACAAGGAAACATCAAATAAAGAAACAAACAAAGAAACAGATAAAAAAGAGAGTGCTACAAAAGAAACAAGCAAAAAAGAAGCTAACGTAACAGTTCAATCAAGTGATGAAAATTTCACAGCATTACGTATGCAAATGGAAGATCAGCGAAGTGAACAAAAAGCAAAATTACAAGAAGTGATGAGTTCAACAAAAGCTTCAGCAACAGAAAAGAATAAAGCGAAAGAAAATTTTGATGCAATCACTACAATGGAAACGAAGCAAGAATTACTTGAGACAGTAATTAAATCTCAAGGTGGATATAAAGATGCCCTTGTAAGAGCTGATGGAACTGACATTAAAGTAACTGTAAAAGCAGCAAAACATTCACAAAAAGAAGCGAATAAAATTATACAACTTGTAAGAAGTGAAGGCGGATCAAAAGATGTAGGTGTAAAATTTGATCCACCAACAAAATAAAACGAATAATCCGCGGGGAATTCCTCCGCGGATTATTCGTTTTTAGTAATCGGATTGTTTGAAAATAGTTAGATAAAAATAATAATAGAAAAAAGCTATCATTTTCGATAGCTTTTTTCTGTTTCGTCTTTGTTTTTACTATGTTCAACTCGGAACGGAGAAATACGTTGTGAGTAAAAGATTAGCGGTTCATGGTAGTGATGATTACTTTTTCCGGATTTGACGTGGATGAAGAGAACGAATGCCCAGACCATTACGGCAGGTAAGAAGAGAATGAGCCATATCATATGTCCACACCTCGATACGATATATTTTCTACACTTTGAACATACTATTCTTATATGAAGGAATGATGAACGACGTGTAAACAAAAAAATAATATTTGGTAAAAATACGTTATTGACTATAGATGAGGTGACGAGTAAAGCGGTAATGGTAGGTTTACTTTATAGTATTTTGAAAAGTAAGGAATGTTTTTTCGGAAGTGGTCTTGCCAATTTTGTGTGAAACTTGGTATTATTACTAGGTAATAAATTTTTATTGGAATAATATTTTTACAGGAGTTTCGATTTATTATAAAGAAATATAAATTGGAATGTTTAAAAAATTTATCGTAAGATGGAAATAGTAACTATTTCTATTAGTAAATGAAATGCATTTTCTAATAGAGTACATCGTATTTTTACAGTCAATCTAGTTTTAGTGAAGAGAAATCTGTAAAAACGGGACAAACAAGAGTATGGGAGTGGATTTTACATGTTTAAAATTCAAGAAGTTCGTGAATTAATTAAATTAATTGATAGCTCTAATATTGATGAATTTGAATACAAAAAAGATGGTACGACAATCAAAATGAAAAAGCGTGGCAATGAAGTTGTTGCGGTGCAAGCGCCTGTAGCAAAACAAGCCGTGCAACCAGTAGCACCTGTTGAAGTTGAAACGACAGTAGCGGCAGCACAAGTGGAAGTGCCAAAACAAGAAGAGAAAAAAGCTGTTCAGAATGAAAACCTACATAAAATTACATCACCAATGGTAGGTACATTCTATTCTTCTTCTTCTCCTGATACGCCTCCATATGTAAGTGTTGGGGATAGAGTATCGAAAGATTCTATCGTATGTATTGTCGAGGCTATGAAGTTATTTAACGAAATCGATGCAGATATAGATGGAGAAATTGTTGAGATTCTTGTTAATAACGGACAGCTTGTTGAGTATGGACAACCGCTATTTCTTGTAAAAGCGTAATAAGGGAGTCTTTGTGATGATAAAAAAAGTATTAATAGCCAATCGTGGGGAAATCGCTGTACGAATTATTCGTACTTGTAAAGAAATGGATATTGAAACAGTCGCAATTTATTCAGAAGCGGATAAAGAGTCACTTCACGTACAAATTGCTGATGAGGCGTATTGTGTAGGACCAACGATTTCGAAAGAAAGCTATTTAAATTTGACGAACATTATTAGTGTTGCGAAGTTAACAGGCTGCGATGCAATTCATCCGGGATACGGATTTTTAGCAGAGAATGCAGATTTTGCAGAGTTATGCCGTGAGTGTAACTTAATTTTTATCGGTCCAAGTCCAGAAGCTATTTCAAAGATGGGCACAAAAGACGTTGCTCGTGATACAATGAAAGAAGCAGGGGTTCCGATTGTACCAGGTTCACAAGGAATTATTAAAAATACCGAAGAAGCGATCGAACTTGCGAATCAAATTGGATATCCTGTTATTATTAAAGCGACTGCAGGTGGCGGCGGAAAAGGTATTCGTGTTGCGCGTCATGAAGAGGAGCTTGTAAAAGGAATTCAAATTACACAGCAAGAAGCTAGTACCGCTTTTGGGAACCCTGGTGTATACTTAGAAAAGTACGTTGAAGATTTCCGCCATGTTGAGATTCAAATAATGGCAGATACACACGGAAATGCCATTCATTTAGGAGAGCGTGATTGTACGATTCAGCGCCGCTTGCAAAAACTACTAGAAGAAAGTCCATCACCAGCACTTGATGAAAATGTGCGTAAGCAGATGGGTGAGGCGGCAGTTAAAGCAGCGGTAGCGGTTGATTATACAGGTGCTGGTACGGTTGAGTTTATTTATGAATATAAAACGAAAAGCTTTTATTTCATGGAGATGAATACGAGAATCCAAGTTGAGCATCCAGTTACTGAAATGGTAACAGGGGTAGACTTAATTAAAGAACAAATTCTTGTTGCTTCTGGAGAAAAGTTATCGTTACAGCAAGAAGAAGTACAATTTAATGGTTGGGCAATTGAATGCCGAATTAATGCGGAAAACCCTGCCAAAAAATTTATGCCATCTCCAGGTAAAGTAGAAATGTACTTGCCACCAGGCGGATTTGGTATTCGCGTCGATTCAGCTGTATATCCGGGATATTCAATCCCACCTTTCTATGATTCGATGGTTGCTAAATTAATTGTTCACGGAAAAACACGTGAAGAGGCAATTGCAAAAATGAAGCGTGCACTCAGTGAGTTTGTCGTTGAAGGCGTACATACAACAATCCCGTTCCATTTGCAATTGTTAGATCATCCTGATTTTGTAAAAGGTGAGTTTAATACGAAATTTTTGGAAGAGCATGAACTTGTGACGCAGTGATACATTAAAGGAGGTTTTTTTCATGGCTGAACATATGTTAGATATGGGTCAAGATACAACTCTTGGTAAAGTAGAAATTGCACCAGAAGTAATTGAAGTAATCGCAGGTATTGCAGCTGCTGAGGTAGAAGGCGTAGCGGCAATGCGTGGTAATTTTGCTACAGATGTTGTTGAGAAGTTAGGTAAGAAAAATCATGGTAAAGGTGTAAAGGTTGAATTAGCAAACGAAGATATTATCGTTGACCTTTATGTTGTAATGTATTTTGGCGTAGCAATTCCAGTTGTTGCACAAAAGATTCAAGACAACATTCGCCAAGCACTCTTTACAATGACAGGGCTTGAGCCAAAAGAAGTGAATGTTCACATCGTTGGCGTAACATTCGAAACACAAAAAACAGAAATCGAACCAGTGTAAGAATGAAAAAGGTGCCTAGTAACATAGGCATCTTTTTTATCGTTTCATTTCTTCACAAATTACAACCCTCTAATTATTATACTATTTCAAAAAATGAGAAATAAAAAAGAAAATGTTTCGTTTTACCAAAAAACGTACATTGTGATAAGATATGGAACTTGAAGTTAATCTTTTTATTATTTTTCAGCCTTGTAACCCGTGTGTGAAACGATAAATTGTGTTATTATCATTGTATTATAAGGTTGGAAAATCAATGAAAACTGTAAGAGTAAGTGAATTGACGGCTTATAAATTATAATAATATAACAAAGCATAAGGAAAGACTTGAAGCATAAAGGAGAGTTACAATGAAACGTAGGACGGCTAGAGAAAGAGCTATGCAAGCATTATATCAAATGGATATTACAGGTGAATTAGAACCGAAAGTAGCAGTGGAAAACACGCTAGATGAAGGTGAAGAAACAAATGAGTTTCTAGAATCACTTGTTGTAGGTTTTGTAGAAAATAAAGAAGTAATTGATGAAGCGATTCGTCAAAATTTAAAAAAGTGGAAGCTTGAGCGTATTAGTATTGTTGATCGCAGTATTTTACGTGTAGCTGTGTATGAAATGAAATACATGGAAGAAATTCCACACAACGTAACAATTAACGAGGCAATTGAAATTGCTAAAACATTTGGGGATGAGGAATCTCGTCGTTTTATTAACGGCGTTTTATCTAATATAAAAGATACACTGTAATTTCTTTAAGGGGGAATCTTAAAATGGTAGCAGTAATCATCAAAGGAAATGAAGTTGCGGAGAAAAAACGAGCACAATTAACAGAAGAAGTTGTGAAGTTGAAAGAGCAAGGGATTGTACCAGGATTAGCAGTTATTTTAGTTGGAGAAGATCCAGCATCTCGTTCTTATGTAAAAGGAAAAGAAAAGGGCTGTGAACAAGTAGGAATTTATTCAGAGCTAATTGAATTTCCTGAAACAATTACGGAGGAGCGTTTGCTTGCTGAAATCGATCGCTTAAATGGCGATGACCGCATTAATGGCATATTAGTGCAATTACCTTTACCAAAACATATTGAAGAAAAAGCTATCATTGAAAGAATTTCACCAGAAAAAGATGTAGATGGATTTCACCCAATCAGCGTAGGACGTATGATGACGGGACAAGATACATTCCTTCCATGTACACCGCATGGTATTGTAGAGTTAGTAAAAGAAACAAATCTTGATATCTCAGGAAAACATGTTGTAGTAATTGGAAGAAGTAATATTGTCGGCAAGCCAGTGGGACAATTGTTCTTAAATGAAAATGCAACTGTCACATACTGTCATTCTAAGACGCAAAATATGAAAGAGTTAACGAAATTAGCTGATATTTTAATCGTAGCAGTAGGACGACCTAAAATGGTAACAGCTGATTATATAAAAGAAGGAGCAGTTGTAATCGACGTTGGTGTAAACCGTTTAGAAACAGGGAAACTTTGTGGTGATGTTGACTTTGACAACGTGCTAGATGTTGCAGGTTACATTACACCTGTGCCAAAGGGTGTTGGTCCAATGACGATCACAATGCTTCTTCATAATACTGTTGAATCGGCTAAGCGTGCAGGTGTCGTTTGTAAATAATTTGAGTCGGCTATGAGGAGAGAGAAATGGAGAAACAATATTTAACCGTTACAGCGTTAACACGCTATATAAAAACAAAAATAGAATATGATCCGCATTTACAGTCTGTTTGGTTAAAAGGTGAAATTTCCAACTTTAAAAATCATAGCCGTGGCCACATGTATTTTACATTGAAAGATGAAAATGCAAGAATCGCAGCGGTTATGTTTGCGGGTCATAATCGTAATATTAAATTCAGACCTGAAAATGGGATGAAGGTACTCGTGAAAGGGAAAATCTCTGTTTACGAGGCGAGTGGTTCTTATCAAATTTATATTCAAGACATGCAGCCTGACGGAGTCGGAAACCTGCATTTAGCTTACGAACAATTAAAGGTTCGTTTAGAGGAAGAAGGATTGTTTTCTCAAGTTTATAAAAAAACAATCCCTCCTTATGCGAAAACAATAGGTGTGATTACGTCACCAACAGGAGCAGCGATTCGTGATATTATAACAACGATTAAACGTCGTTATCCAATTGGAAATGTTATTGTGTTTCCAGTACTTGTACAGGGGGAGTCAGCAGCTCCCTCAATTGTACAAGCGATCCGTACAGCGAATGAAATGGAAGGGATAGATGTCCTAATCGTTGGGCGCGGTGGAGGTTCTATTGAGGAATTGTGGGCGTTTAACGAAGAAATGGTTGCAAGAGCTATTTTCAAGAGTGAGATTCCTATTATTTCAGCAGTAGGCCATGAAACAGACTTTACAATTGCGGATTTTGTTGCCGATTTAAGAGCACCAACACCAACTGCAGCGGCTGAGCTGGCAGCGCCTAATATTATCGAGTTACAAGAAAAGGTATTACAAAGAACTCTAAGGTTGCAAAGAGCAATGAGAGAGTTAGTACATAAAAAAGAAGAAAAACTACAAGTATTGCAAAAATCTTATGCGTTCCGTTATCCAAGACAAGTATATGAGCAAAAAGAAGAGCAATTGGATAGAGCGTTAGAACAGCTTGTGTTAGCGAAAGAGCGCTATATTGATAAAAAGGTAAATCAGTTAAAACAGCTTTCATTTTATTTAGAGAAGCACCACCCATCTCAAAAAATTATGCAAACAAAGGTAGCAGTTGAAACATTGCAAAAGCAATTGCAACGTGAAATGCAAACTTTACTCCAAACGAAAGAATTTGCCTTTGTAAGAGCTGCTCAAAAACTTGAAGCGCTAAGTCCGCTTAAAGTAATGATGAGAGGGTACGGGCTTGTATATGATGAAGAGAAGCAAGTGTTAAAAAGTGTGAAAGATGTTAGCCTTGGAGATGCTGTTTCAGTTCAATTACAAGATGGAATATTAGATTGTAGCGTATCAGGAATAGAGGAGCGTGAATTGAATAATGGAAAATAAATTAAGCTTTGAAGAGGCAATTTCGCAACTTGAGCACCTCGTTTCTAAATTAGAGCAAGGTGACGTACCTTTAGAAGAAGCAATTTCTTATTTTAAAGAGGGTATGGAATTATCTAAGCTGTGTGATGAGAAGTTGAAGAACGTACAAGAACAAATGGCAGTTATTCTTGGGGAAGATGGAGAGCTTGAACCGTTTACTGCTTTAGGAGATGAAGCATAGTGACAATTGCTTTTGATACTTTTTTGAAAGAAAGTAAAACTTTCGTAGAAGAGAAGCTTGTAAGCTATGCAAATGAATTACAATGTCCAAATGTACTTCGTGAAGCGATGGCATATTCTTTGGAAGCGGGTGGAAAGCGTCTCCGCCCGTTACTTTTATTTGCAACATTACAAGCGTTTGGTAAAGAAAAAAATCTTGGTGTAGGTGCAGCTTGTGCTCTTGAAATGATACATACATACTCGTTAGTTCATGATGATTTACCTTGTATGGATGATGATGATTTAAGAAGAGGGAAGCCCACAAATCATAAAGTATTTGGTGAAGCGATGGCAGTTTTAGCAGGAGATGGTTTGTTGACATATGCTTTTCAAGTTATTATGGCATATGAACAAAAGGAAATCTCTGCTGAGAAAAAAGTAAGACTTGTACTTGAGCTTGCAAAAGCGGCAGGGCCAGAAGGAATGGTTGGCGGACAAGTGGCAGATATGGAAGCGGAAGGGAAACAGCTTACAATCGATGAGTTGGAGTATATTCATAAGCATAAGACTGGAAAACTACTTGAATTCGCTGTACTTGCAGGGTCGATACTGTCTGATGCGACAGAAGAACAGGAAGAAAAATTACTTGAGTTTGCGAAATATATCGGCCTAGCTTTCCAAATCCGAGATGATATTTTAGATGTGGAAGGAACCGAAGAAGAGATTGGAAAACCGATTGGTAGTGATGTTTCTAACGAAAAGAGCACATATACGACGTTATTTACTGTAGATAGAGCAAAGGATATTTTAGAAGAAACGATTGCAAAAGCAAAAGATGCTATTAGTTCCTTGCAATTACAAGATGAATATTTACTATCTATTTGCGATTTGATTGCAAAACGTAATAACTAATATAACAGCGTTTTCATTTGTTGAGTCATTCATCATTTTATGATATAAATGTAGGAAAAGGTTTTTCTTTTCTTGTTATTGGCAAAAATATATGTAGATTACATTGCCGTTATCACTTCGTGTTAGCGGCTATTTTTTTCATCGCCTAAAGAAATATGGTTTATAATAAGATTAGGGCGCAATAGACTGGTTAATAGCAGGACAAGGTGAAAAATAAAAAAAGAGAATTTCTTGTTTTGTGTAAATGTTTTTTATAATATTTGACATGTTGACAGATTATGAAATGAAAGTGAGTGATCCATGTGGATCTAACGCAAATTCAAAACCCTAGTTTTTTGAAAGAGATGTCTATCAGTGAACTAGAGGGATTGAGTGAGGATATTCGTAAGTTTTTAATTGAAGAGCTCTCTCAAACAGGTGGACATATTGCGCCTAATTTAGGTGTAGTAGAACTCACAATTGCTCTGCATAAATTATTTGATAGTCCGAAAGATAAATTTTTATGGGATGTAGGACATCAATCCTATGTACATAAAATTTTAACTGGACGTGCAAAAGAATTCGGCACATTAAGGCAATATCAAGGTCTATGTGGTTTCCCAAAACGTTGTGAGAGTGAGCACGATGTATGGGAAACTGGCCATAGCTCGACATCATTATCTGCTGCAATGGGAATGGCTCTAGCACGTGATTTAAAGAAAACGAAAGAATATGTTATACCAATCATTGGTGATGGCGCTTTAACGGGCGGAATGGCTTTAGAGGCATTGAACCATATTGGACATGAAAAAACAGACATGATTGTTATTTTGAATGATAATGAAATGTCAATTGCGCCAAACGTTGGTGCGCTTCATAATGTGCTTGGACGTCTACGTACCGCAGGAAAATACCATTGGGTAAAAGATGAGCTAGAGTATATTTTGAAGAAAATCCCAGCTGTCGGTGGGAAAGTTGCTGCGACAGCAGAGAAAATAAAAGATAGTCTTAAATATTTACTAGTATCTGGTGTCTTTTTCGAAGAGTTAGGCTTTACATATTTAGGTCCAGTCGATGGACATGATTATGAAAAGTTATTCGAAACGTTGCAATATGCAAAGAAAACAAAAGGCCCAGTGCTTGTTCATGTTATTACGAAAAAAGGAAAAGGTTACAAACCAGCTGAGAGTGATGTTATTGGCACTTGGCATGGAACAGGACCTTATAAAATTGAATCAGGTGACTTCGTTAAACCGAAAGAAGTTGCACCAGCATGGAGTGCTGTTGTTAGTGAAACAGTACTTAAGTTAGCGAGAACGGATGAGCGTATCGTTGCAATTACACCTGCAATGCCTGTTGGATCGAAACTTGAGAAATTCCAAAAAGAATTCCCAGATCGTATGATTGATGTAGGTATTGCAGAACAGCATGCTACAACAATGGCAGCGGGTATGGCAACGCAAGGTATGAAACCATTCTTAGCTATTTATTCAACATTTTTACAAAGAGCTTATGACCAAGTTGTTCATGATATATGCCGCCAAAATTTAAATGTTTTCATCGGAATTGATCGCTCTGGTTTAGTAGGAGCAGATGGTGAAACGCATCAAGGTGTATTTGACATCTCATTCTTACGCCACTTGCCGAATATGGTACTTATGATGCCAAAAGATGAAAATGAAGGGCAACATTTAGTGTACACGGCGATGCAATATGAAGATGGACCAATCGCATTACGTTATGCGCGAGGTAATGGACTTGGCGTTCATATGGATGAAGAATTAAAGGCGATTCCAATCGGTTCATGGGAAACGTTAAAAGAAGGTACACAAGCAGCTATTTTAACATTTGGTACGACAATACCAATGGCAATGGAAGCGGCTGAGCGTCTTGAAAAGGCTGGTATTTCAGTGAAAGTAGTGAACGCTCGCTTCATTAAACCAATGGATGAAGCATATTTACATGATCTCTTAGGAAAAAATATACCAATTTTAACGATTGAAGAAGCTTGCTTAATTGGTGGTTTTGGAACAGGAGTAGTTGAATTTGCGTCTGAGAACGGGTACCATAGTGCGTTAGTTGAACGAATGGGTATTCCAGATCGTTTCATAGAACACGGTAGTGTACCAAAATTATTAGAAGAAATCGGTTTAACGACAGATGCTGTTGTAGACCGAATTCATACAATGATTCCATCAAAACAAAAAAGGGCGTAACAAATGAGTGCGAAAAAAGAAAGAGTAGATGTACTATTAGTAGAGCGAGGGCTTATAGAAACACGTGAGAAAGCAAAACGCGCCATTATGGCCGGCCTTGTATATGCGAATGAGATGAGATTGGATAAGCCAGGGGAGAAAATCCCACAAGATACAGAGATTACGGTGAAGGGGCAAGTTATGCCGTATGTAAGCCGTGGTGGTTATAAACTTGAAAAGGCATTAGAGACATTTCATCTTGATTTACAAGATAAAGTTATGATAGATATTGGTTCATCAACTGGTGGCTTTACCGATTGCGCGCTTCAAAATGGAGCGAAATTATCTTATGCATTAGATGTAGGGTACAATCAACTTGCGTGGAAATTGCGTCAAGATGAGCGCGTTGTCGTAATGGAACGAACGAACTTCCGTTACGTAACACCAGCAGACTTAGAACGTGGTTTACCGCAATTTGCTAGTATCGATGTTTCGTTTATATCATTAAAACTTATATTGCCAGTTTTAAAAACAATGCTTATGCCGAATGGGGATGTAGCAGCGTTAATTAAACCGCAGTTTGAAGCTGGAAGAGAGCAAGTTGGTAAAAAGGGTATCGTTCGCGATCGAAAAGTACATGAGGCTGTCGTAGAAATGATTGTCGACTTTGCTATAAAAGAAGGATACGACGTAGAAGGCTTAACATTCTCACCAATTACGGGCGGGGATGGTAATATTGAATTTTTAATTCATCTGAAATGGCATGGTGAACGTGAGAATGGCGAAAATCATTCTCCAGTTTCTGTTGAGCAAGTAGTTACAGAGGCACATGATGTCCTAAAACAAAAAGGGAAAGGGGAATAACATATGTTGTTCCTCTTTTTGTTGTAATTGTATAATGATTGTAAAAACAATTGTGTACAAGTAACGAATTATAAGTTAACATAAATAAGTGAAGTATACCAATGTTTAAACTATGGTAAGAGATAGTGTGAGGTGCAAATGTATGAATAAAGGTCAGCGCCATATTAAAATCAGGGAAATTATTGCGAACAAAGAAATTGAAACACAAGATGAATTAGTTGATATTTTACGTAATGAGGGATTTAATGTAACGCAAGCAACAGTATCGCGCGATATTAAAGAATTGCACTTAGTGAAAGTGCCATTACATGATGGTCGCTATAAATATAGTTTGCCAGCAGATCAACGATTTAACCCGTTACAAAAATTAAAACGTAATCTAGTGGATTCATTTGTAAAATTAGACACGGCAGGACATATGCTTGTGCTAAAAACATTGCCTGGTAACGCTCATTCACTTGGAGCACTTATTGATCATTTAGAGTGGGATGAGATCATCGGAACCATTTGTGGTGATGACACTTGCTTAATTATTTGCCGTACACCTGAAGATACAGGTGTTGTCTCTGATCGTTTCTTAAATATGCTGTAATAAAAAATCTTGTTTGCTTTCCTCTGTAAAGTGGAAAGTGAACAGGATATTTTTATTGGTTAAAAACGTGAATTCTTAATTGTAATATAATATTTTCTTTGAATAAAATTAGGAAATAGGTGGATTGACCCCATGCCCATCAACTTAAGAATTTTCACTACCCCCAAGTGACAAAAAACGTTATTCTTTCTAAAAAGCTAGCTAGAAA